>JBAYFK010000247.1:0-2505 GCA_041667225.1 Candidatus Omnitrophota bacterium | reverse complement strand
TAACGATAATCGCCTCCAGCGACATGACGCATTACGAACCGCAGGAGGACGCCAATAAGAAAGACGGCGCGGCGATAAAGGCGATGCTCAATATGAACGAGGACGAGCTGTTCAGGGTCATAGAAAAGTTCGATATATCTATGTGCGGATATGCGCCGGCCATAATAATGCTTGTTGCCGCCAAAGCGTTGGGAGCAAGAAAAGCGCATCTTGTAAAATATTTGACGAGCGGAGACACTTGCGGCGACTATTCGTCGGTAGTGGGATATGCGGGCATGATCTTTCTCTAATAGAAAGGAAACATAGATGTTCGATTTTCTGGGCTTAAGAAAAAAGAGGTGTGTCACTCTTGTCCTTGGAGGAGGTTCCGCCAGAGGACTTGCGCATATCGGAGTGCTTAAAGTCCTCGAGAGGGAGAGGATCCCCATCGACAATATCGTCGGGACCAGTATGGGAGCTTTCATAGGGGCAGGCTACGCCACGGGAATACCGCTTGAAAAGATGGAAGAAAAAGCCCATAAGTTCTCGATCAAAAGACTCCTCGACCCGACGCTTCCAAAGATAGGACTTCTGTCCGGAGATAAGCTCGAGAGCATTATCAAAGACACCATAGAGAACAGGGCATTCGATGATTGCAGGATACCTTTTACGGTGGTCACGACCGACATTGAGAAGAATGAGGAAGTATCCTACAAAGAAGGTAATCTGGCTAAGATAGTACGAGCAAGCTGTTCGTGGCCCGGCATATTCAATCCAGTCAGGATAGACGGTAGGCTTCTCGTCGATGGAGGAATAAAGAACAGTGTTCCGACAAAAATAGCCCGAAAAGACGGCTGCGATTACATGATCGCGGTGGATGTAGGTTTTTGCGTAAAGATCGGGAAGATAACGAACATTTTTGAGATGCTCTTACAGTCGTTCCAGATCATGGGACATGAGCTCAACCAATATCAGGCGGACGAAGCAGACAGCGTGATAACGGTCAACTTGGGGGATTTTGACCAGGCGGCATTCCACAGGTCGCGTGAGGCGATAAAAAAAGGCGCCGAAGCGGCTGAAAAAGCGGTAGATAAGATAAAAAGAGACCTCCATATCTAATAGAAGGCGGACGAGATGGCCCAGGAAAATAACGATAGCTTGAAGAAAAAGGTGGACGAGTCATGGAAAGAGGCGATGGAGAAGGAGAGATCATCTTCCGATAAACAGCCGGTGGAATCTCTCGAAGTCACGTTCCACTTATTTGTGAGCAGCCTGATGATGGAAGCGCTTGTAGCTCTCGGGGACATAGAACACCCCGTGACTAAGAAGAAAGAGCTTAATCCAACCCATGCCAAGTTCGTCATAGACACTCTTTCCATGCTTCAGGAGAAGACATCCAACAACCTCTCGAAGGACGAGTCGAATATGCTCGAATCTATGCTATACGACCTCCGCATGAGATTCGTAAATAAGGCGAAAAAATAGAATGGGACAGATACGGTACGAATTGATATTTTTAGGCATCTCGGTAATAATAGCTGTGGCATCCGGCATGGCGATCATGTGGGCATGGCTTAAACGCCAGACCGCAGCGCACAATGCGCAGCTTAAAGAATCCTTCAGCGCGCTTTCACTTGAAGCCCTATCCAGGAACACATCCGATTTTCTAAAGATCGCCAACGAGACGCTCTCCCGGCAGACGCAAAGCGGCGAAAAAGACCTCGAAATAAAGAAGAAACTGATCGACCAGACCCTGGAATCCATAAGATTGGAACTGGGCAAGGTACAGGATCTCGTGACCAAGTCGGAGAAAGACAGCGCTCAAAAATTCAGCGAACTTGCAAACCAGCTTAAGATGACTGCGGAACAGACCGGCAAGCTCCACGAGACGACAGGCCAGCTTAGAACGGCCCTCGTCAGCACTTCAGCCAGGGGACAGTGGGGGCAAAGGATGGCAGAGGATATATTGAGGCTTGCGGGTTTTATAGAGGGGGTCAATTATGAAAAGGAGAAGACCCAGAACACGATAAGCACCAGGCCCGATTACACATTCTTTCTGCCGCAGGGCTTAAAAGTGAATATGGACGTCAAGTTCCCTATGAGCAACTATCTGCGCTTCCTTGAATCCGGGGCAGAATCCGAGAAGCTGAAGTTCAGGGACCAGTTCCTGAGAGATGTGCGCCTGCGTATAAAAGAGGTTACCAGCAGGGACTATATCAACCCCGAAGAGAAGACGGTCGATTATGTAATAGTATTCATACCGAATGAACAGATATACTCATTCATAAACGAACATGACAGGACCCTCCTGGATGACGCACTGAAAAGCAAGGTCATATTCTGCTCGCCGCTCACGCTTTACGCGGTCCTCGCGGTCATCAGGCAGGCGGTGGACAATTTTAACCTTGAAAAGACCGCCGCCGCCATATTGTCGTTATTAGGATCCTTCAACAAACAGTGGGAAGCATTCACGAAATCGTTCGATAAGCTCGGCAGCCGCATTGATGAGGTCCAGACCGAATACAG
>JBAYFK010000246.1:0-2515 GCA_041667225.1 Candidatus Omnitrophota bacterium | reverse complement strand
GCCGTATATGCAAGATACGCTGGCGATTATGATAACGTCATCCCGTGACATTAAAGAGCTCGTCGCGGAGAGCCTGAGCCGGTCTATATCCTCGTTGATCGACGCGTCCTTCTCTATGTATATATCTGAATGAGGTATATAAGCTTCGGGCTGGTAATAATCATAATAACTTACAAAATACTCGACAGCGTTCTCGGGGAAGAACTCTTTGAACTCGCTGTAGAGCTGGGCAGCTAAAGTCTTGTTGTGGGAGATGACGAGAGTGGGTTTACCTATATTGGCGATGACGTTCGCCATGGTGAAGGTCTTGCCGGAGCCCGTCACGCCGAGGAGGGTCTGAAAAGGTTCTCCCTTATTAAGGCCGTCAGTCAGCTTCCGGATCGCTTCGGGCTGGTCGCCTTCCGGCTTAAAACCGCTTACCAGCTTGAAATTTGCCATATCAGACTATGTCCAGGCTCATGTCTACCGGTTTGATAGAATTTGTGAGGGAGCCGACCGATATCATGTCGACTCTCGTCTTTGCGTACTCTTCTATAGTATCGAGCGTTATACCGCCAGAAACCTCTATCAAAGGCTTTATCTTTGAAAGCCTGCGGGCATCGAGACATGCCATTATATTCCTGGGTGTCATGTTGTCGAGCATTATTATGTCGGGTTTGGACCCTATGACCTCGGTGAACTGGTCGACGGTCTCAACCTCAACCTCTATAACTACGCCTTTAACGCTGTTCTTTCTCGCCTCTCTCACTACGACCGATAACGGTATGCGGGGCTGGGTAAGGACAATATGATTATCTTTTATAAGTACCTGGTCGTAAAGGCCCATCCTGTGGTTCGTTCCTCCGCCCATGGTAACTGCATACTTCTCCAGATATCTCATGAGCGGGATCGTCTTCCTGGTGTCCATGACCTTGACGCCGTAAGGCTTGGCTTTATCGACGAATTTCTTTGTTGTGGTAGAGATGCCGCTTAAAAATGACAGAAAGTTGAGCATTGTACGTTCGGCTCGAAGTATTGAACCGGCATGGCCTTCGATAACGGCGACCTCCTTGCCTTGGCCTACGAAATCACCGTCGCTGCAATTGGGTTTAAAACGGACGCTGTAGTCCAGATGGGCCATAAGCCATTCGGCCACCTGCAGTCCGCACACAACGCAGTCTTCCTTAGCCACTATCGTCGCGCCGGTGGTGACGAACTTATCGATAAGCGAGAGCGTCGTGATATCGCCCTTTCCTATATCTTCTTTGAGCGCCGACCTGATTATCGGCAGCACCCGCTCCTTATCCAGACTCATGACTCATCCTTCTTAACGCTCTATATTTTTAAGATTTTCCCTGAGTTTCTCTACCGATACGGCGAGCTCTTCCCTGTGGATACGCTGCTTCGACACGATATCTTCGGGGGCCTTCGCCACAAAGTTCTTGTCGTTGAGCCTTCCCTCGATAGCCTTCATCTCGCCCTCTATCTTGGCTTCTTCTTTCTTAAGCCTCGCCTTTTCCTTCTCAAAATCTATCAGGCCTTCGAGAGGCACATATATCTCGAGCTCTCTCACTACGCTCACCGCGGAATTCTTCGGCTTGGGGAACCTTCCGACTTTAAGCTCGGATACCTTGGATAATTTCTTTATTATATCGGCGTTAGCGTCCAGAAGTTTTGCGTCGGTATCCTTGTATATGTTTATGACGGCGCTGATCGCCCTCTGCGGTTCTATATTCCACACGGCGCGCATATTACGTATAGCGGTAACGAGCTCTATCAGGAGCTTCATCTCTTCTTCGGTATCTTTGGATATCATCTCTTCCTGGACATGCGGCCACGAACACTCCATTATGGAACCCGACTCGGCAGAGTTCAGCCTCGGAAGCTTCTGCCATATCTCTTCGGTGATGAACGGCATGAACGGATGGAGCATTCTCAAGCTCTTCTCGAGCACTTTAAAGAGGATCACCTGCGTACGTTTTTCGCCGATGGACATCTTGACCATCTCGATATACCAGTCGCAAAATTCGTGCCAGAAAAATTCATAGATCGAGTTGGCCGCTTCGTTGAACTTATACTCGTCGAGGTATTTGGAGACGCACTTAAGCGTGGTGAAGAAACGCGACAGTATCCATCTGTCCGGGAACGAGAGATCGGATGCCTTATAAAAGACGCAGAGATCCACATTCACATCCTCTTCCTTAAGGTTCATGAGTATGAATCTGGAAGCGTTCCATATCTTATTGGCGAAGTTCCTGCCCAGTTCGAACTTTCCTTCGGAAAGATATACGTCCTGGCCTTGAGACGTGATCGAAATTATGCTGAAGCGAAGGGCGTCCGTCCCGTACTTCTCGATCATGTCGAGCGGGTCTATGACATTGCCGAGAGATTTGGACATCTTGGTGCCGGTAATATCCCTTACGGTGCCGTGGATATAAACGTCTTTGAACGGCTGCTTACCCATGAACTCGAATCCGGCCATGATCATCCTGGCCACCCAGAAAAATATTATCTCCTGGGCTGTAACAAGAGTATT
>JBAYFK010000245.1:0-2528 GCA_041667225.1 Candidatus Omnitrophota bacterium | reverse complement strand
TCGAACTTCAAGCCCACCTCATCCCTGTCTATATAGGCGATGATATCGCCTTTATTTACCATCGTCCCCTCTTCCTTGACCTTCTCTATTATCTTTCCGCTCACCTTAGGATATACCACCGCTTCATCCTGCCCTTTTATGGTGCCTACATATTCGAGGGCGCGTTTTATATCCCTCAGTTCCACTTTCATGATCTTTACCGGTATCGTCTCCTGTTGTTCCTTGAGCGCGGCTATCTTACCGCAGCCGGCAGTACCGGATGCAAGAGCGAGGATCATCAGTAAACAAATTATATTTTTTTTCATAAGGTTCTCCATGGGAAATTATTCTATCGCTATATTGTCGTTTATGAGCGTCATACCCTGGACCCTGGCGAGCTCTATTAACGACACGTTATAATCTATTATCGTCTTGATATAGTCGACCTGCGCCCTGGCAAGACGCTCCTGATATATCAGCATATCAAGGGTCGATACAAGCCCCGCTTTGAAACGCGATTCCTGGGCGGTATAATTCTCCTCTTCGGCATTTTTTGATACCGTGCTCGCCTCGACCGATTTATACCGCAGATCTATATCCCTTACCGCGTCGCGCACGGCCAATATTATCTGCTGCTCCAGCCTTTTAAACTTTATAAGGGCCTGATTCTTTTCGAGTTTCGACTTATCGTATTCGCCCCTCTCCTTATCAAAGAAGATCGGCATGCTGACGTTGACCCCGATCAACCAATCCTGATATTTACCGGAACCCAGATGGCGAAGGTCCTTTCCGTAGTTCTTGTCGAGACCGTTAAGGCTGTAGCTGCCTATAAGATCTACCTGCGGGAGGAGCGCGTTCTTATAGTAGACGATAGATATATCTTTACTCTTAAGGTCGATCTTCGCCGCTTCATAATCGGGCCTGTGCTCGAACGCCGTTATCACGGATGTTTTTAGGTCCACTTCCTTCTTCTCGTAACCGACTTTATCGAGGAGGGTGATATCGGCGTTCCAAAGATCGGGATCGTTCACAAGATTGGTTATGTATTTAAGCCTGTCTTCCGAAGCTTTCATCACACGCTCAGCCGCGTAAGTCGCCTGTTCCATCCGTGCCACTTCCGATTCCGACTGGAGCAGGTCAACATTGGACGCGAGGCCCTTGGCATACTTTTCCTTATTTATGTAGTGCAGGTTCTGGACCCTTTCAAGTGATGTCCTGGCGACCCTATACTGTTCCTGCGTATATTGGAATTCGTAGTAATTCTTTTTGACTTCGGTCAATATATTTATTACTTCATATGTGAAGTCCTGGACCGATTTGAGCTGATTATTCTGCGCTATCAGGAAGAACGCCTTATTCACTATGATGCCGGCGCCTTTCATTAAGGGCTGAGTTATCGTAATACCGAGCTCGGAATCGAAAGCAGGGTTTATATTCTGTATTGGTGAATTCGAGCTGGCTCTCGTATTATAAAAATCGAGCCCTACCTGGGTGCCCGTAACGAACTTCTCGTCATAACCGAAATTGAATACGTTCGTCCTGTCTTTTGACGGGTTCTTCGCAATGAGCCCCGCGGCGCTCTGTTCGACGTCGTTCTCCATGCTGTAGTTAAAGGAGAGCTCCGGGTCGAAGGCCGCTTTCTGCACAAGAACGTCGTCACCCGCTTTCAACGGCTCGATCCGTCTAACCTGTATCTCGGAGTTGTTCTTAAGCGCCATAGCGACACAATCTACCATGCCGATCTGGAGCGCCTTCTTCACGCCCGCAGAAGCGATGAACGCCTCTTTGTTAAAACCGACGGCTTCTCCAGCAAGGACCGGCTGGCATATTAAGGTAAGTAATATTATAGATATGGTGATCTTTTTTATTAATAACATGATCTTATTTCCTATTTTTTGCATCGAGATGTTCCTGTATATGCTGGAGGATCTTCAGGTAGTCATCCCGCTCTTTCTGAGATATCATCCCGAATATTTCCATCGTTATCTTCTTTTCGTCTTCCCTGATGATCTTTAATATGTTCTCGCCTTTGGTCATCAGCTTTATCTTAACGATCCTTCTGTCTGCCGGGTCATTGACCCTTACAACGCAGTTATTCCTTACAAGCTTATCTACTATACCCGTCATGGCGGCCGTCGTCACGTTCATGAAATGGGCCAGATCCGTCATCTTGCATTCACCGTGCATCTTCAGCATATGCAGCACTATGAATTGAGGCAGCGTGACCTTTACCTTATGGAACTCGTCTACGCGGTTCTTCATATATTCCCGCAGGATAATAGGCATGATGTTGTTCATCTTATCGCTGAATTCCGAGAGAGTCACTCCAGCCATATTTAACCTCCATGATATTTAAGCATCTTAACAATCAACTAACTAAAATATACCATGTCTTAACTATCTTGTCAAGTAAATATGAAAACATTTATCCTCCCAGCCCCCCACCCCAGTCGCCAACCCCAAGGCGGCGTTTACTTTTGGGTGTTGCTTCCGCTTGCCGCAAATTTAGATTAGGCATCTAAATTTGCTGTTGTAAAATTTACGATGGT
>JBAYFK010000244.1:0-2578 GCA_041667225.1 Candidatus Omnitrophota bacterium | reverse complement strand
TACCTGGGCGGACAGATAAACGGAACGACCGGATATGAAGAGGCGGCTAGCCTGGGGCTCATGGCGGGGATCAACGCGGCGCTTAAAATAAAGGGGAGAGCCCCGCTAATTCTCGACCGTTCGATCTCGTATATTGGCGTCCTCATTGATGACCTTGTAACTAAGGGCACAAATGAGCCTTACCGCATGTTCACCTCCCGCGTTGAATACAGGCTCCTGCTGCGTGAGGATAACGCCGACCTCAGGCTTACTCCTATAGGCTACGAGATAGGCCTAATAGACAGCGCGAGGCACCAGGCCACTCTCACAAAACGCGGGAATATCGAAAGAGAGATAGCGCGTCTAAAAAAGAAGCGCATCGAAAAGGTGCTGAGGCGGCCGGGCGTATCTTATGCGGATGTCACTACGGAAGAGGACCGCTCAAAACTATCTCCGGAAGAAGCTAACGTGGTCGAGATCGAGATAAAATATGAGGGCTTCATAAAACGCCAGAGAGCTGAAATTGCGCGTTTTGATAAGGTCGAAAAGATAAAGATACCTCAAGAGATGGATTACAAAAAAGTACGCGGCCTCTCGTCGGAAGTCACTGAAAAGCTCATGAATATCAGGCCAATAAACCTAGGCCAGGCATCGCGCATATCCGGAGTAACGCCGGCTGCCATATCCATATTGATGATATATCTGGATAGGGGTTTTAAACAGGATAAGAAGGCATCGTGAAACCTTACAATGATTACAATACATATCTTAAGTCAAAATACGGCCAAAAGGTCTACAGGATCGGCTTAGACGCCGGCTTCACCTGTCCCAACCGCGACGGGACAAAAGGTTCCGGCGGATGCATATATTGCGATGCTGAAGGATCCAGGTCGCCGTATGCGAAAGCAAATATACCTGTTTCTGAGCAGCTCGCGTCAAGAATAGCGTTCCTGAAAGAAAAATATCAAGCGTCTAAATTTATCGCTTATTTTCAGGCGTTCACAAGCACTTACGCCCCTAAAGATAAACTCAAAAAAATATACGATGAGGTCCTGCCCTTTAAAGGCATTGTAGGTATTTCCATAGGAACGCGGCCGGACGCCGTAGACCTGGATAAGCTTGCCTTGATCGCTTCGTATAAGAACGACTATGAGGTATGGGTGGAATATGGGCTGCAGTCATCCCACGACAGGACCCTGAGCGCTATAAACAGGGGGCACACATACGCAGATTTTCTTCATGCCGTAAAACTTACAAAAAAGCTGCGCATACCCGTATCGGCCCATGTGATCCTCGGCCTGCCCGGAGAGTCTAGGGCCGATATGATCAATACCGCAAAGAAGCTCTCTGAACTGGAGATAGAAGGACTGAAGATACATGTCTTACACATACTGAAGGGAAGCGACCTGGAAGACATGTACAAAGCGGGCTCGATAAAGCTCCTGGAGCAGGATGAGTACGCGGATCTCGTCTGTGACTTTTTGGAAAACATACCGAAGAATACCGTTATACAGCGCCTGACCGCCCAGGGAACAAAAGAGCATCATGTAGCCCCTGAATGGGCGCTAGATAAGCTGGGGACAATAAAAAAAATAGAGGATACATTCGCGAAGAGGGGAACATACCAGGGGATAAACCTTAAATGACCGTACCATCCTTCAGCACAGCGTTCTTAGGAACGATGACTATACCATCTCTTATAAAATAATTCTCACCGTCGGCATGTTTTATGTTCTTGGAATTCTTTATGACTACGCCCTTACCGATCCTGGCGTTCTTATCGACTATAGCCCTGTCTATCGATGAGCCTTCTCCTATACCTATCGGCACGCTCTTTTCGCCGTCACGATCTTCATAATAGTCCGCGCCCATCACGACGGTCCTGTCGATCTTCGAGCCCTTACCGACTATGGTTCTCAATCCGATTATCGATCCGGATATATCCGAGTCGCTTATTATGCATCCCTCTGTAAGCAGGGAGTGGTCGATCTTGCAGCCTGCTATCCTTACCGGAGGTAAAAAACGCGGCCTCGTAAATACCTCGCCTTTATAAAAGAAAGAGAAGTGCGGCTTATATGCGGCCAGGTCTATATTAACATCGTAGAAAGACTTTATCGTTCCTATATCTTTCCAGTAGCCGTCGAATATGTACGCGAAGCTCCTGTACTTATTTATGGAATGGGGAATGACCTCATGCCCGAAATCTGCATCATTGTTATCGAGAGCCTTGCGCAGGACCTTAGCGTTAAAGACGTAAACGCCCATGGATGCCAGGTATGAAGAACGGGAGATCATCCTGTCGAGAGCGGGCCTTTTCTTTGTGTATTTAAAACCTTTAAGCTCAGAAAGATGTTTGGGCTTTTCTTTAAATCCGGTGATCCTGTCGCCGCTGCCGAGTTTAAGGATACCAAACTCTTTAGCCTCTTCTTCGCGGATGGGTATGACGGAGACCGTCATGTCCGCGCGGTTCTTCCTGTGAAAATGTATCAACTCCATATAGTCCATCTCATAGAGCTGGTCGCCGGACAGTATGATGATCTCTTCGTCGCCCTTCAGCTCAAGATGGTTCAGGTTCCTCCTTACGGCGTCAGCGGTGCCC
>JBAYFK010000243.1:0-2594 GCA_041667225.1 Candidatus Omnitrophota bacterium | reverse complement strand
GTCTTTTCCGGTGGGGCTCAAGATATTCCTCCTGCCGGCCGTTTCGATCGTTGCAGTGACCGGTGCTATCATGATCCTCTCGGTCGTCATAGATAACTTTATTGTGCCCATGATGGCGCTGGACGGGATAGGTATCATGGCGGCCCTGAAACAGTTCGGCGCCATATTCAGCGCGAACCGCGGCGATATCGCCTTATTTTTGCTCGTCTTATTGGGTCTCGGTATAGTGCTCGGGGCGGGCCAGACAGCAGTAGTATTTTTAGCTTTGATAGCCATAGTCCTGATAGGCCTTATCGTTTTCGGGATACCGTTCGTAGCGATCGTCCTTATAATAAAATCAAAGATCGCCTTTGCGATCTACGCAATAGTCGCAGCCATACCTTTTATCATGGCGGCCGTCATAGCGCTGGCCGCTACGGCGCTGCCCTTTGCGGTATTCTTCAGGTCGTTCTCGCTATACTATCTCATCAGCCTGAATTCCGGTTACACGGAGTCGTCTCTGGCTGCATATGCCTTAAAAAAAGCCGAGCGCGTTAAAGGGAAAGCGCCGATCGTGCTGGCGATAACCTTCTTATTCATCATAGGGCTCGTAGCTATAATCGGGCTGCTCGCGGCAATAGCGATACCTAATTTCATAAAAGCCAGAGAGAACGCCATCAAAAAGAAAGCGGCCGTCTCCGCCCAGGCGTCTCGTAACCTGGACCAGCACCGGAAGCTCATGTTCAATATGGGGGAATTCGAGAGCGCGCAGTAAGACGGATGTCCGGCAATAAATATAAGCGCAATAGTTGCCAATTAAAGATTTTGGTACTATACTTACTTATCGTAAAAAAAAGGAGAGGCGATGTACGAATCATTCTTATACAGCCCCCAGACAGGCCTTAAGACCGAAAAACTCACTCCTGACGAGATGCGTCAGGCGATGAAGGATGAGACCTTATCTATTTGGATAGACATCCAGGATATAGACGACGCCGATATAGACATGATGACGGAGATATTCAATCTCCATCCTCTTACTATCGAAGATTTCATCATGGTCAACTCCAGGCCAAAGGCTGAAAGGTTCAATGATTATCTCTTCCTGGTAATGTTCTCCATAGAATCTCACGACAAGACAAAAGGTAAGATAAAGACGGCAGAGATGGATTTCTGCCTGGGTAAGAATTTTCTCGTCACTACGCACAATAACAGCATACCGAGCCTTGAGGCGAGTAAGGATAAGATCAGGAAACAGTCGCCCATCATAAGGAACGGGTGCGATTTCCTGCTCTATTCCATCATGGACAATCTTGTCGACAGTTATTTTCCCGTCATCCACGAGTTCGATAATATGGTCGACGAAATGAGCGATGAACTTTTCCGGGAGCCTTCTAATGAAACCCTGAGGAAGATATATTGCCTGAAGAACGAGGTCATGTACCTGCGCAGGACCATAGGCCCTCAGGCGGATGTCATAAGCCTGGTCTCTCGCGGAGACATGCCTTATATTTCCGGAGCCAATGCGATATATTTCAGGAATATATACGACAACCTGGTCAGGCTGAACGACGTCGTCGGCACGTCCCGGGACGTTGTGACCGGAGCTATGGAAGCTTATGTTTCGGTAGTCTCTAACAGGTTGAATGAGATCATGAAGACGCTCACTGTAATTACGACGACCATGATGCCGTTGACGCTTATAGCAAGTATCTATGGCATGAATTTCAGGCATATGCCGGAGCTTTCCAATGAGCTCGGTTACCCGTTGGTGCTGGGGATCATGGCTGCCCTCGGAATATCGATGCTCTATTATTTTAAACGTAAAAAATGGCTTTAACAGAGGCTTAGAGGTGGACAATGGAATGGAATATCAAATACGTTGAAGATAAAAAGATTTTGCATGTTATATTCTCCGGCAGCCTGGATCTGAAAAAAATAATCGAGATGAGCAAGGACGCGGCGGCGGTATCAGAGAAGTATGACGCTTACAGCATTTTGATGGACCTGACACAGATCACCAATCCGCTCCCCACCCTGGATATATACAAAGTGCCGGAGATGATAGAGAAGGCCGGTATCACGCGCCGGTTCAAGATCGCGGTCCTGTTCTCGAAGTATCCCGACGACTTCTACTTTTATGAGACAGTCTCGGAGAACCAGGGTTTTACCGTCCGGTCGTTCGAGGGCAAGGACAGGGACAAGGCGGTCGAATGGCTCACGAATATTAACTGAGGAGGCCGCATGCGTTCTATATTGATGATCACTACCGCGATATGCTTTATGACCGGCAGCCTTGCGCTGGCGGGAGACCCGATCGATAATACTGACGAATTCATACAAAAAATGGCTCATGAAGGCGACTCGCAGGATAGCGATATTGTAACACAGGGTGGGAATAACGCTCCCATAGAATGGGGAGACGATACTGTAGACCCTGATAAAAAAATTGATATCGACCAGACAACAGAAGAGACGGTGAAGAATAAGAATCAGGCCATGGGATCGTAAATGGCGGCCATGGATAAGGTACTGTCGGTTGAAGGTCTTCGCGAGGTTTACGGAAATACCGTTGCCGTTGACGGTATATCGTTCGACGTAATGCCGAATGAGAT
>JBAYFK010000242.1:0-2598 GCA_041667225.1 Candidatus Omnitrophota bacterium | reverse complement strand
GTGAATATAGCCGGCTGGGTCTATACGGGCGCCTTTATCGGATACGGCATGCAGACTAACAAGTCGCTAACTATAAATAACTGTTATGCTACAGGCACTATGAGCGGCTCAGACTACACAGGCGGGTTCATAGGTTACGACTATGCGTACTCTACCAACGCCACCTTGACTATTAACAATTCATATTCTGCAGTAAACGTCAACGGTTCCTCCGGAGGTACTTATACCGGAGGACTTATCGCTTACCTCTTTAATGCTTATAGCGCTACCACGATCGTAAATATCCGCGATACTTATGTTTCGGGCTACGTAAAAGGGAATGATTATGTCGGAGGTTTTATAGGCATGTTATACACCCATAGCAACGCCAGGACATACATCACTAACTGCTACGCCTCCGGCAATGTGACGGGACTGGCATCCGATTCAGATTTTATAGGAGGTTTTATTGGCCAGAACTATACGCGCTATTCCACGGCAAGCTATAGCTCTATAGATAATTGTTACGCTACCGGCAATGTAGTGGGTGATGATTATGTGGGAGGTTTTATAGGCGATAACTATACACCGGACGGCACGCCCCAGAGCTATGTCAATAACTGCTATGCTACCGGCAATGTTACCGCCGATTCTTATGTCGGCGGATTTATCGGGCGCGATATACGAACCACAGGAACTCTGACTGTCACTAAATCCTATTCAAAGGGACTCGTCACAGCCAACACAAGTAAGGGCGGGTTTATAGGCGCAACGTCCGGCACGGTCACGATCACCGACTGTTTCTACGATTCTACCACCAGCGGCCAGTCGGATACCGGTAAAGGCACGCCCAAGACCACGGCCCAGATGAAGCAGCAGGCGACATTCACCAACTGGGATTTCACTAACGGCCTCTGGACGATCACTGAGACCGTCACCTACCCCTCCCTTGTATGGCAGGGCATGGTATATAACGCTTCCGGATTCATCGGCGGAACCGATGCCGACTACCCGATGCTCATAAATACGCCTCTTGAGATAAAGTTCATGGAGACCTACTGCAGTTCTTATTATTTCGGGATGAACGGCGATGTATCTACCACAAGCCTCACACTTAACAATAACAATTCTCTTGCAACTAACGGTTACGACCTTACGCTCACGGATTTCGTATCAATAGCTTCTGGATCTACGCTTAATGCTACAGCAGGCGCTGATGCCACCTATATAACGCTCGGTGGCAACTGGACGAATGCCGGCACATTCACATGCGGAACGAGCATCCTAACGCTCAACGGTACAGGCGCCCAGGATATAAATACCGGCGGGACCGGTACCGGCAAACAGCTCTACCGTCTTGTTGTCGACAAATCGTCGGGAACGGCGCGTCTGGTGAGCAACGGCTGCCAACTGAACGAGAATTTCATATTAACGGCCGGCACATTCGACCTGAACGCTCTCTCTCTTGCTGTTGGAGTAAATTATAATCCCGTACTCTCATCCGGTACAACTCTCATTATAGGCAACGGAACGTTCGGCAGCTCGAGCAGCGTTGGCGCAGACCTCGTCATTCCTGCAGGAGCGATCGTTACTCTGAACAACGGCACTCTGGGCTGGTGGACCGATGTCACTGTCACAGATGGAACCCTTACTATAACTGGCACGGGCCTCATTGTAGCCTACGGCGATGTCATTCTGACGAGCGCGGGCTTTACACCCGGCAGCGTTACGGTCAGGATGACTTACGATTCGAACGGTTTAATAAATATAAATAAGGCGATATATAAACTGGATGTGGGGGCAAATTGGGGATACGGTGCCTCCAGCATACTGCAGAACGACCTCGTCATAACGACCGACCTAAATATCACGGGTGGGACGGGCAGCTATAATTCATCGTTAAACACCAATGGATTCGCCCTCACCGTGAACGGAAATGTGAACATCTATGATACCGGCGGAAGAACGGGTAGCCTTATAGCAGGAGGCTCAACAATAACCGTGGGCGGGAACTGGACCGTATCCGGCTCGAGCACATTCACCGCCAACACTTCTAATATTATCTTTAATGCATCTGGCACCGGCAAGACGATTACCAGCAACAACTCTTCCTTCTACAATGTAAATTTCAATAACGCTGCCGGCGGATGGACGCTCCAGGACAACCTCTCGGTTGCCAACGATCTTACTCTTACAGCGGGAACACTGAATGCTTCATCTCGTACAATTACTGTAGGAAGGCATTGGGATTCATCGCTCGGAACGTTTGCGCCGGATACAAGCACTGTTAGATTAACAGGAACAGGTACACTGAAAACAAAAGGTGATGCCGGCAATTACTTCTATAATCTATATGCTGCTTACGGATCACAGGTCACCACCCTCTCTTCGGATGTCAGCATAAATAACATATTGACCCTTGCGTCAGGCGGCACATTGTCTATAGGCAGTTATTATATAAGGATGTATAAATCCGATGGCGATCCCCTCTCTCTCAATGGAGCGACAGTTACTAATGGCGCTTTGGCGGGAGCGTTGCTATACAGGCCGACTGCTGATATCAGTGTCGCGGGCGGTACGTTCAATTCTTATGTTTATTATAGCGGTAGGACCAATAGT
>JBAYFK010000241.1:0-2598 GCA_041667225.1 Candidatus Omnitrophota bacterium | reverse complement strand
TTCCATCGGAGGATGATCTTAAGATGATGGGGTTATCATATGTGCCGGCAAGGGTAAGGGTGCCTGACACGGTTTGAGTTTTTGCAGCTTCGAAGTTTATCGTCTTACCGGGAGTCGTGCATTTTAAGTTGTTAAATGTATTCGACCCGTAAATGGTCGAAGTACCCGTTCCATTAAAAGTAACTGTACTGGCCTGGGCATTGAAAGTGACTCCGTCTAAATAAGCATTTCCGCCGACCGTCCAAGTGCCTGAACCGGCGTTGATCGTCTTTGCCCCTGTGCCGCCATAATTTGCGGGTATTGAAACATCGTCAAGAAAGAAATATCCGCCTGATGTCGAAGTATCTTCAAGCTTAATACCTTGGACATTGCTGTAGCTGGATATATTATAAGAATATTCAGTCCATTGATAATCGAGAGATGTTATGGTATCGACCAATTGATATCCTGAAGCGTCTTTAATATAGACCTTCAGGGAAAATGTTCCGGAGATATAATCCGGATAGATCCAGAAATTGAGACTTGAAGCAGATGCCGGATCGAAACCCTCTTGGTACAATGTTCCTGAAGATGCGTATATATTCGAATATGCGGAGTAGCTTCCTGTGTGAGCATTGTAAGGAGACACGCTCCAGCTCCCTGTGGTCGACCAGCTTGTAAAATCACCTTCCTCAAAACCGGGATTTGAAACGGCATTTGTGTAGTAAGAACCGATATTCCCGGTGATGGTGATATCGGGATCGTTCGTATCTGCATCGACAAGTATCGTTCCGGCCACGTCTGAAGAGACGAGATAAAAATTGGTGAATGTCATCGTTCCCGCGCCTAAAACTACAGTCCTGGAAACGGCAGCTGTATTCTTGAATATAACGGTGCTGAATGTATAGCCGTTACCCGTCAGGGTCAGTCCTGCGTTGGTGGCATTGAGTATTATAATAGAGGTCCCGGCCGTAAAGGTGCCGCCTGTCACCGAGAAATTCCCGTTACAGGTTATGGTAGAAGATCCGGCTGAAATAACACCGTTCGTCTGGGAATATGAGTTAACGGTAACGTTATAGTTATCCGTGTTTACTGCGCCATTAGTAATGGTGATAGGTCCGGAAACGGTCAACGCATCCAACAGTGTCCATGAACCGCCTACGCCATTAAAGGTTATACTATTGAATGATCCGCCGGCCGATTTTATAGTCTTACCTGTATCTGTAGAATTAAATACGAAGGAGCCGGAACCTGCATTGAGTGTAATGTTCGTCAGGTCTATGTTTCCGGCGACCTGCCATGAACCAGCGCCTGCGTTTATCGCGCCGATCCCGGTATATCCTCCTCCCGAAATATCATCTATAAGCATCGTCGATACGTCGCCAATATCATTATAACCTCCGAATTTAATTCCTTTCATACCTGGATAAGCTGATGTGTCAAAAGTAACTTCTGTCCAATCGCCATATGTCTCTCCCACGAAGTCATAAAGTTCCTGATATGTATCGGTCGAGTCCAATATATATACTTGGACATGATCGCAGCCTTCAACCCTTCCTTTTACCCAAATGCTAAAGCTGGGTAACGTTACAGGAGAAATATCCTGTGTAAGTGCGCTATACCCGGTTATATATCTCTGCATATCTAAAGAATATGTTCCGGTATGTGCGTCACCTGAAACGACATGCACATTACCATATTCATCGATCCATCCTGTCAAATCGCCTGTTTCGAAGTCGCCGTTTATAAGTCCAAGATCCGTACTCTTGATCATTCCGATGTTGCCTATTATGGTAAGGTTCGGGTTATTTGTTGCCGCGTCAACCGTTATGCCGTTAGTGCCTGTAGCATAAAGATAGAAGTTACCGTTAAATGTATAGTTTCCGGCGCTTAATGTGATGGTACGGTCTGTGGTGCTTGAGGTATTCTGGAATATGACGTTATTGAAGGTATATGCGGCTCCTGTGAACAGGATATCGCCATTTGTTGCATCGAGTATTATGGTCGAAGTACCGGCATTAAAGGTACCGGCTGTAATCGAGAAGTTACCGTTACAGGTGATGGTGTAGGTAGAAGCATTAAAGGTGCCTGCAGCCTGGGTATAAGAGGCTATATTGATATCGGTAGCAAGGGTTATTATGCCTGTGTATCCTGCGGCTATGGTGAGGGTACCGCCTGACCAGGTACCAACGTTATCTATGGTGCAATCCTTGGTAGAAGTGGCATTAAAGGTGACCGGATCGGTAAGTGAGGGGACCGCATTACCATCCCAGTTAGTGGCATCAGACCAGTTATTGGTAGTGCCTCCGCCATCCCATACAGGATCTATTTCGATATTTACGTTATTAGAGCCTTTTACTCCTATTGGTATATAAATAGAATTAATAGCATAAGCATCCCTGATATTGATCCTATTTAAGTTTAATGTATCAGAAAGGACGTTCATGTACCATGCCTGACCTTCAGTCTGGGAACGGAGCTTTATATAGTATTCCTCAGCGCCTATGTCAGGAGAGCCTGTGATATCAAGGGAGCCTAAGAAGGTATAGGTATAACCTGCTTCAAAGTATATCTCTTTATCGGGGGTATTGCATACGAAGTTATAGAAGGTGATATTAC
>JBAYFK010000240.1:0-2603 GCA_041667225.1 Candidatus Omnitrophota bacterium | reverse complement strand
TCAGCCGGGACCGTCGTCACTATAAGGGCTACAACATGCAGTATGGTAAAGAAGAACGCGAACGGAAAGAACTGTGTATAATCGGGCTGTATCCTGGCGTCCGGTATATCTTCACCGCAGCCGTATGACTTCCCGATATCCGCGGGGTCTTCTTTAGGCTTGAACGCTATCTTTGACAAGAACGCCGAAATGACGATCATCGCAATGAAGACGATCAAAAAAACTACCGGCGGCGTAAGAATTATCTTCTCTATCATGCCTTCTCTACCCTTTTAGGCTGCGCAGGTTCCTGGCGTCGAGCGATCCATTGTGCCTGAATATACTCACAATGACACCTGCCGCGACCGCCATCACCACGACCTCAATGACTATCAACGTTATGACCATCGTCTGGGCAAGAGCGACTTTCCCCGTAACATAACCCGCGACTATAATAAGGAGGGTCACTCCTTTGGTCAGCAATTCTAATCCTATCAAGGCCCTCATGATATTGCGAGTAATGAGCATACAGTAAAGGCCCGCGATGAACACCATCACTATGAAAAAACCGAACCTGAGGAACGTCTCCCACATCGCTATATTCATTTCTTCCTCACTTCTTTGAACAATATTACTATACTGAACGCGCCTGCCAGCATTATGATTATCTGTCCGAAAAGATCGAGCTGCCTCGCATTCCACAACACGTGCCTCACGTCTTCAGCGCCCGCAGCTGCCTGAGGCTGAAAAAGGGATGAAGGTATATTTGAAAAAGCCATAAATACTCCGCTCAATACCATTATGACCGGCAGGTACCAGTACCTGCGGAATTTATTCTTCGATACCTCGATCGTTTCTTTGTGGGTTAACGGCTTTGTAAGCGCGATGGCGCTTGCAAAGACGACTGTGATGAGCCCCGTGCATACCGAGAGTTCGAATACCGCAGCCAGAGGAGAATCGAGGTTGAACATCAGTATCGTCATTACAGCGCTCGTGACGGCAAGCCCTATCGTGGCCTTCAGCAAGCTCCTGGCAACTACGGTATAGAGCGCCATCAGCGTCATTATTATCAACAATATCGTATTTAACGTCATATATCCGGCCTTTACGCTACCACGTTATAAGTTCTTTTATAGGCTCTATCAATTGCGTGTAAAATACAGGGAACGCGAGCCCAACGCCTATCGTTATTGCCGCGAGAGCGATCGAAACGAAGACCAGCCCGCCTGGCGCTTCTTTAATATTTTCCAGACCTTCCGCAACTTTACCGAAGAATACTCTTCTCTGCATCGATAAGAAATAAGCCAGCGTCAGGGCGCTCGCCGCAACCGCGATCACTGCGTATGCATAGTTAGAGCTCATCCACAACGCCACTATTATCATAAGTTTAGACCAAAACCCGGCGAGCGGCGGTATCCCGGATGTGGATAGGAACGCTATCACGGAAGTGGCACCTGTAACGGGCATCTTAGCCGACAGCCCTCCGAGCGAATCCATATTCCTTGTGCCGGTCTCACGCTCTACCGAGGCGGAGTTCACGAATAAAAGAGTTTTAAAGATAGCGTGGTTAAATAGATGGAACGCGGCTCCGAGTATGCCGAGCATCGTGCCTGTGCCGAGACCAAGTACTATATAGCCTACCTGGCTAATACTCGAATAAGCGAGCATCCTCTTAAAATCACTCTGGCCGAGCGCAGCCAGCGCTCCGGTCACGATCGATACCGCTCCGGCGAACATAAGGATATGGGAAATGTGTACGTCGAAACCGAAGACCGATATCACTATCCTCATAAGCGTATATATACCCGATACCTTGGTGATTATGCCTGCCAGCAGTACAGAGACTGCGGAAGGCGCGGTCGAATATGCATCGGGCAGCCATCCGTGAAAAGGAACAACGCCGCCTTTTATAAATAAACCGCACAGGAATAATCCGACGGCGAACTTCCCGAAGAACGAAGCCCCGGGTCCGCTCACTACCGCTTTTATCGCGGCGAATGACGTACCCCCTGTCAAAAGCAGCAGAAGCGCGATCGATGAAAGCATCATTATCGTAGCGATAGCTGAAAGGAATATGTATTTGAAAGCCCCTTCGAGCGCCTGCCTCTCTTTCTGGAGAGCGATCAGGATAAAGGCCGATACTGCCGTTATTTCAAGAAATACATAAAGCGAGAATATATCCGATACCATTACGATGCCGCTCATGCCTATCGACGCTATTATGAGAAGGTTTATAAAATTGAACCTTTCGTTCTCATCCTTTAAGGTATATCTGGCTACGATAAGACTCGTCAGAGATACTACACCGATCGCCAAAAGTACTATAAAACTCAGGTTGTCCGTCAGAAAATCGACCTTGAAGAAAGGATCGAATATCGTCATGGAGCTGCCCCATATAGTAGAATGATGAAATACGGCGACTATCATCTGGACCAGGAACAATACGGCGGCAAACCAGAAGGCCAACCTTTTCATTACGCTCCTGAACGGCAGGTTCAGTATCATTACTCCGAAAAGTGGTATCAGGATCAATATGGATGACATCTTATATAACTCCCATCAAAAAGAGTATCATTACAAGCGCGCCCGCAAGCGACCATAGGATATATGTGCTGTAGCTGCCG
>JBAYFK010000239.1:0-2633 GCA_041667225.1 Candidatus Omnitrophota bacterium | reverse complement strand
GGACGAGGTAGACTTCTCCTCAGATAAGAACAGTAATGGGTTAACGGATCTATCGGAAACCGTAAGAGCGCTGGAACTATATTACATAGATTCTGATCTGGACGGTGTATCTGATTGGATAGAATCGGTGATGGGCGAAGACCTTACGGCCTCTAATGCGGTGACCAGACTCAGGGCAGATACGGACGGCGACGGATATTCCGATTTCGTTGAAAAGATCCTGGGGACCTACGGCGTGGCAGGAATATCACCGGACCTGTCAAAAGATACTAACGGCGACGGCATAACGGACTTCGCCGAAACGATAAATGCCCTCAAGCTTTCCGAACAAGATGCCGATAGCGACGATGTCGCCGATTGGATCGAAGTGCTCATGGACGAAGACCTGACTTCCTCGAACGCTTTGCAGAGGATGACGGTAGATACCGATAATGACGGTTATTCCGATTTTATAGAACTTATGTTCGGAACGGATATAGGCAACCCATCTGAAAAACCTAACGGGTCTTCCGACAAGAACGGCAACGGCATAACTGACTTCGTTGAGACGATAGTGGCCCTTGATATGTCTAAGCTGGATGCAGACAGCGATAACGTGGCTGACTGGATAGAAGCGTTGATGAGAGAGGATCTAACCGCGGCGAACGCGTATGCGGAACTTACGAAAGATACAGATTCCGATGGAGTTTCTGATTTTATCGAGAAACTTATGGGAACGGATCCAAGCCTTATCGGCGATGAACCCGATCTTGCCAAAGATACGGACGGCGACGGACTGTCGGACTTTTTAGAAATGGAATTTGTGCTGGGCCTCGATATAGATAATGACGGTATACTGGATGCGGTAGAATATTTGATATACGGTGATCTCACGCATATGGTCACGAACGATCTCAGGGCGGACACTAACGGCAACAGCATAGCCGATATAATGGAAAAGATCCTTGAGAAACATTATGCGTCAAGAGCATTTGCGGATTCCGACGGCGACGGGATCGACGATCAGCTGGAGCGCGACCTTTGGGGAGATACAAGCATTACAGGAGCTTTCGGGTACGATTCTGACGGTGATGGTACAGCGGATATAATCGAATATCTTCTTTACGGCAACCTTACAAGCGTCGGAGCCGGCGGCGCAGTTTCAGGGCAGGATTCGGACAACGACGGTGTAGCTGATTGGATAGAGATCTTGTTCGGTACAGATGTTAATGATCCGGACAGCAAACCTACGCTCGGCACTATGTTCACCGATGCCGATGATGACGGTATATCGGACGCGAAAGAATCGTCCACTAGAGATACCGATAGCGACGGAAACCCGGACAGGTTCGATGTCGATTCGGATAATGACGGATATTCGGACGGAGAAGAATTATTCAACGGTACAAATCCATTCAGCGTAACCTCCAAGCCTGCTTACGCAGCCACGGATACGGATTCCGACGGATTTACTGATGTTGAAGAAGCAAGGATGGGGTCTGAGCCTGGCGTACCGGGGTCAAAGCCGCAGTACAATCTTATGCTCGATTCAGACGCCGACGGCATAGCTAACGGCGTAGATAAGAACCCGGACACAGCGGACTCCGACACGGACGGATACTCGGACGGTGAAGAAGTGCGTTATGGAAGCAGTCCGTTCGATATTAACGACAAGCCGAAATATCCCACCACATACAAATATCTGCTCGTTGAAGGCGCAAAGTTGAAATCCCAGACATTCTTCTACATTGATATCCTCGGAGGGGAGCCCCAATCGATAGCCGATTACACATTGAATTACGCGACCGACGGTGTAACGATAAAGGACACGACCGCATATTTTTATGAAGATCCGCTTAGCGTATATCCCGATGTGCGCGCAACCTCTGCGGACCGCGACAGGAGAAAGACAAGAGTAGTTACTTACCGCGGTGACGCCAGGAGCGCCAGGCTCGATTATGATGCCGATGGCATAGCCGACAGGAATGAGTCCTACAGCCTGGATACGGATGCGGACGGATATTTTGATTTTGAGGATACTGATTCCGACGGTGACGGATATTCCGACGGTGAAGAGATCCTCCTGGGAAATGACCCGATAGATAAAGATGATCACCCGACATATGCGTCCGGAAATGTTGATGCGGATAACGACGGCTTCTCAGATTATTTTGAAATACAGCAGGGGACCGATCCTAATGACAGTTCGGTCAAGCCTGACCTGACACAGGCCAATCCGGCGGACGATGATACCCTTGACGGTGTCGGCGCGCCGATCGGATCCTTGAGCGGCAACCGGATAAACGATGGTATCCAGGATGACGCCGTGCGCAAAACAGAGTCATTCTTCTATTTCCGCGCAGGAACGCTTGTCGGAGATGAGGTCATGGATTACGCATATCAATATTCGACCGACGGCGTGTCTGTAAGGGACACCACCATTTATATTTACGAAACGGATAAACGGGCAAGCGATATCAGTATCACCGTCGATTCAAGGAAGAAATGGTCGGTCACGTATATCAATGACGCTATAAGCGAAACAGCCGATGACGATCTTGATTCTGATGGCGTTAAAGATGCGGCCAAGAAGAAGACGGCAACGAGATATTATTTAGATACGGCTGTAACCGTCGCAGGCGATGAGATAACCG
>JBAYFK010000238.1:0-2650 GCA_041667225.1 Candidatus Omnitrophota bacterium | reverse complement strand
CCGCAGGCGCGTCACTCGAACATCCGCATAGCCAGTTGATCGCCCTGCCGATCGTACCCAAGCGCGTACGCGAAGAGATAGCGGGCGCGGCAAAATATTATGAATATAAGGAAAGATGTGTTTTTTGTGATATAATAAGGGACGAGCGGGTTGAGAAAGAGCGGGTAGTTTACGAGGATGAGAAGTTCATAGCCTTCTGTCCCTACGTCTCCAGGTTCCCTTACGAAGTGTGGATACTTCCAAAGAAACATAGTTCCGACTTCACCAATATGCAGAGGGATTGCGTGCCGTGCCTTGCCAAGGCGATGAGGAATACGCTGGCCAGGATAAAAAAGTTGTTGTCAGATCCGCCTTTCAACTTTATAATACATACTTCTCCCATTAACGGTCATGAAAGAGAAGATTATCACTGGCATATAGAGATAATGCCGAAATTGACAAAGGTAGCAGGGTTCGAATGGGGCAGCGGGTTCTATATTAACCCTGTGCCGCCGCACATAGCGGCGATGAATTTAATGAGTGTAAATATCGATGAAAAATAGAAAGGAAGGGTAGTCCAATGGCAGTAAAGATAGGTATCAATGGTTTTGGCAGGATCGGCAGAATGGTAGGAAGGGCGATCCTCGAGAGGAACTCGAAGGATATAGAATTGGTCGCAGTGAATGACATCACCGACGCGAAGTCGCTCGCAGCGCTTTTGAAATATGATTCCGTTCACGGGCGTTTTCCGGGTAAGGTCGAAGCCGGCGCCGATTGCATCATGGTCAATGGAAAGACGATAAAGGTCCTTGCAAAAAGAGATCCGGGCGAATTGCCGTGGAAAGAGCTTGGCGTTGAGATCGTTGTAGAGTCGACAGGGCTTTTCACGATAAAGAACGACGGCGTAAATAAAAAAGGTAAAGAGGTAAAGGGCGCGATCAACCACATATCAAAAGGCGGAGCT
This sequence comes from Candidatus Omnitrophota bacterium, assembly GCA_041667225.1. GTDB lineage: Bacteria > Omnitrophota > Gorgyraeia > 2-01-FULL-45-10 > 2-01-FULL-45-10 > JBAYFK01. Next base: position 1,707 of record JBAYFK010000238.1, on the reverse strand, counting down.
AAGAAGGTCATCATATCGGCTCCTGCGCAGGATGAGGACCTGACCGTCGTTCTTGGCGTCAATGACGATAAATATGATCCGAAGAGCCACGCGGTCATATCGAACGCGTCGTGCACGACCAATTGCCTTGGTCCCGTAGCGAAGGTTTTGAACGACATTTGGGGCATCGAGAAAGGTCTCATGACGACGATCCACGCTTATACTAATGACCAGCACTTGCAGGATCTCCCGCATTCAGATCCCCGCAGGGCCCGCGCCGCAGCGGTATCGATGATACCGACTTCGACGGGCGCAGCTAAAGCTATCGGGCTTGTCATTCCTGAGCTCAAGGGTAAGCTTGACGGCTACGCTATCAGGGTGCCTACGATCAATGTTTCAGTGGTAGACCTGACAGTTTCTCTTAAAAAGGCCGCAACAGCCGAAGAGATCAACAAGGCTCTCAAGGCAGCTTCAGAAGGTAAGATGAAAGGTATCCTCGACTATACGTCCGACGATGTCGTCTCTGTCGATTTCAATCATTATCCCGCGTCTTCTACGGTAGATTCAAAACTGACAAAAGTGATCGACGGTAATTTCGCGAAAGTAGTAGCTTGGTACGATAACGAATGGGGCTATTCGTCAAGAGTCGTCGACCTCATAGAGTTCATGATCAAAAAAGGTTTGTAATCTACGCTGACAAGATAAGGCAGGTTCGTTATGAAGAAGACGATCAAGGATGTAGACTTAAAAGGTAAGAAAGTCCTCATCAGGGTGGATTTCAACGTCCCCCTCGATGAGAATCTTAATATAACGGATGATATACGCATAAGTGCCGCGGTGCCTACGATCAAATACGCTATTGATAAAGGCGCCAAGGTCATCCTGATGAGCCATCTCGGAAGGCCGGACGGGAAAGTCGTCGAGAAGATGAGATTGACGCCGGCTGCCAAGAGGCTTGAGAAGCTCTTGGGCGTAAAGGTCCTGGCCTTGAAGGACTGTGTCGGAGACGATGTGAAGAGGGCCGTTTCTTCTATGAAGGATGGGGATGTGATCCTTCTGGAAAATCTTCGTTTCCACGCAGAAGAAGAGGCCAACGATGCGGCTTTTGCCAAAGAGCTTGCGTCGCTGGGAGATATCTTCGTCAATGACGCGTTCGGTACGGCTCACAGGGCGCATGCGTCTACGGAAGGCGTTACAAAATACCTGCCGTCAGTCGCCGGATTCCTGCTCGAGAAAGAGATACAGTATCTCGGTAGCTCGGTCGACAATCCGAAGAGGCCTTTCGTTGCCATACTCGGCGGCGCCAAAGTAAAAGATAAGATAAAGGTCATTGATAATCTTCTTAATAAAGTAGACGCCCTCATCATAGGCGGAGGGATGGCCTATACATTCATGAAGGCAAAAGGAAAGACTATAGGCAATTCGAAGCTCGATAAGGACGGTTTTGAGACGGCTAAGGCTGCTCTCGAAAAAGCGGCTAAGAAGAATATCCCGATCCTGCTTCCCGTTGACAATGTGGTGGCTGATAAGTTCGACGCTGCCGCAAATTCAAAATTGGTGGGCGAGGATATACCTGACGGGTGGATGGGGCTCGACATCGGCCCTGCGACGATAAAGTTGTTCGAAGAGAAGCTTGAGAGCGCCAAGACCGTTGTGTGGAACGGGCCTCTCGGTGTATTCGAAATGGAAAAGTTCGCCAAAGGGACTGAAGAGATAGCGAAGTTCTTG
>JBAYFK010000237.1:0-2666 GCA_041667225.1 Candidatus Omnitrophota bacterium | reverse complement strand
TTATCGAAAGATTCCCGCGAATTGAAATCTTTGGGATCGAGGACGAGCGTCTCTATGCCGGAAGCCTTGGCCCTGACCAGAGCGAACGCGTCTTTATTGTCGCTTATGACTACGGCGACCGTGGCCTTTATAGACCCCTTCTTCACGCTGTCTATGATCGCCTGCAGGTTGGTACCGCTGCCCGAACAGAGCACACCTATATTCATCTTGCCTCTCGCTGATAGGTTAAAAAAGTGTATAAATGAACGGGGCCAGGGCGCTGCCTTCGGTAAATACTATCAAAAGCCCCAGCATGACGAGCATTATGACGACAGGAAGCAGCCACCATTTTTTCCTTACCTTCATAAAATCCCATAGATCTTTTAATATCGAGAATTTGCTATAAGATCTTTTACGGCGCTTCATGCGTTATTTCTCCTGTTTTACAGCTTACCAAATGAAATATTAGTCTAACTCAAACATCGTCCGCCAGTCAACAGATTCTTTTAGCGGCTTCATACGCTTTTTATCCAGTATGAAATTGCCCATAACGAGATAGTCCAGGGCGCTTCTCATGAAGCAAAGGAATGCGTCATGCGGCGTCATCACCAGAGGCTCGCCTCTTAAATTGAAAGATGTATTTAAGACGACGGGGCAGCCTGATATCCTGTTGAATTCGCTTATCATATCATAATATAAAGGGTTCGCCTCTTTAGTTATGGTCTGGATCCTGGCGGAGCCGTCTACATGCGTTATGGACGGCATGGGGGGTTTCCCCGGTTTCACCTGGGCCACTATAAGCATGAAAGGGCTGGGGCCTTTCAGGTCGAAGTACTCAGATGCCTTCTCTGCAAGGACCGTCGGAGCGAACGGTCTGAACTCTTCCCTGAACTTGATCTTGGAATTGACGATATTCTTCGCGTCCGGGTTTCTCGGGTCCGCGAGGATCGACCTGGCCCCGAGCGCCCTGGGCCCGAACTCCATCCTGCCCTGAAACCAGCCGATCGTGCTCTGATCATTTATGAGTACGGCCGTCTCTTTTATAAGTTCCGGCGTCTTATATTCCTTATATTCGATGCCGTTCTCATCAAGATATCTTTTGATATCTATATTCGTATATTCCGGCCCAAGGAACGCATGGTCCATGACGAACGATCTTTTATTCTTAAGGATAGAATGGTAGATGTAACTGGCTACCCCGACGGCGCTCCCGGCATCGCCTGAAGCGGGCTGGATATAGATATTCTCGAATGGCGTCTCTCTGGCAATTCTCCCGTTCGCTACGCAATTGAGGGCGACCCCGCCGGCCAGACACAGGTTCTTGGACCCGGTCTCTTTCTGGAGATTTCTAGCCATCTTCAGGATGATATCTTCGGTGACCTTCTGGAGAGACGCCGCGACGTCTTCGTGGAATTTGTCCAAGGCGCTCTCCGGCTTCCTCGGAGGACGGCCGAAAAGCTTGGCGAAAGAGCGGTTCGTCATCGTCAGGCCGTAATCATACGCGAAGTATTTCATGTTAAGTTTAAAGGAGCCGTCCGGCTTTACATTGACGAGGTTCTTCATGATGAGGTCGTAATAGACGCTCTTTCCATACGGGGCAAGGCCCATGACCTTATATTCGGCGCTGTTAACCCTGAAACCGAGATAATATGTGAACGCGCTGTAAAGAAGGCCCAGTGAATGCGGGAACGATATATCTCTCTCGAGCTTTATCTCTTCTCCCTTGCCTGACCCGTACGTGGCGCACTCCCATTCCCCTACCCCGTCAATGGTAAGTATGGCCGCTTCATCGAATGGCGACACAAGGAATGAGCTTGCCGCATGGCAGAGGTGATGGTTCACGAATATAATATCCCCGTCGTAATCGAGCTCTTTTCTTATGACGTGGGGCACCCATAGCTTTTCATGCAGCCATAAAGGTATCGCCTTTATGAAAGACGGAAAAGACCTCGGGAACGTAGCGATATATGTGGTAAGTATCCTTTCGAACTTGATGAATGGTTTTTCGTAGAAACCGATATGCGATACGTCGTCGATCGAAATACCGGCTTCCTTAAGGCAGTACTTTATCGCGTTGATCGGGAATGAGAAGTCGTGCTTCTTCCTTGTGAAACGCTCTTCCTGGGCGGCAGACAGGACCTTGCCGTCCTTTAGAAGGCACGCGGCCGAATCATGGTAAAAACACGATATGCCCAGTATATACATCAGAATTGCCTCTTGGAGCTTTCCAGGGAGAGGTCGTCGGACGGCCTTTGGCGCCAGTAGCTTTCCTTATCGATGAACCGCTTATCGAGGAAATCCTTGCGGCATATGAGAGCTATGACCGATATAGGGCCTATTACGAATAAATAGATAAGAAAGAGCAGGATCACCGTCTGTATCCTGCCCAGCACCTTGGCGAACTTCATCCAGTATTTATATAACAGTTTGAGAAATCGCATATACCTCTGTTACAGGAGTGATTTTACTTTGGCTTCGATCGCTTCCTTGGAATTGACGCCTATCATACGCGACACTTCCTGTCCGTTCTTGAATAGAAGGAGGGTCGGGATATTCAATATGGAAAGGTCGGTAGCAAGTTCCGGGCTCTCATCCACATTGGCCTTGCACACCTTCACCTTACCTTTGAGGTCTTTAGACAACGCCTCCACCGTCGGGGCTATGATCTTGCATGGCATACACCAGGG
>JBAYFK010000236.1:0-2670 GCA_041667225.1 Candidatus Omnitrophota bacterium | reverse complement strand
AGGCGGTATTAAAGATCCCGTAGCCGGTCCCGCGTTTCTTCAGTGAAGTGATATCGGCGATGGCGGACCTCATGATCGTCTCGTGTATCCCCATTACTATGCCCCAGAAGAGCACTCCCACTATAACGAGATGCAGGTTCAGGGAGAAAGCGAAGAACGGTATTAACAGAGAGATCACAGGGATGACTATCAGCAGGTTCAAACCCGCGTCCCGGGCACCGCTACTCTCCTTCAGCATGTCATACAGCTTACCGATCGCTAAGGCTGCCAGGGCATCGATACCCATGGCAATAGCGTAAAAAAGCGGTATCTGCGAGTCCGATAAGATGCCGGACGACTTGAAATGGAAAGCGATCAATATAAAACTGCAAAAACCGGCAGTAGTGACAAAAGTGAATATGGTATACAGCCAGAAGACCTTTGAAAGATGGTCTGGGACGCCATTGCTTGGAGCCGCTTCCATAGCTTCCGGACTCGGAACCCTGCGGTATGAAAAATAGAGGCAGAGCATCAGTAATATGAACGGTATCCACAGGATAGCGTATCCTCTTTGATAATCGGCGATGCCTGCTTGCGGACCGACTGCCATAAAGAACCATGCAAATATGAGCGGCCCCGCAACTGCGCCGATCTGGTCCATCGCCTCATGCAGGCCGAACCCGAACCCCGTGCCTATCTGCGAACTCGCCTGAGAAAGTATAGTATCCCTGGCCGGGCTGCGGATACCTTTGCCTATACGCTCAAGAATAATAAATACGGCCGCGAACTGCCAGACACCCGTCATGGAAAGGAGCGGGACGCTGATCAATAGCCCGTATCCCAAAAAAGTAAAGAGCCAATACGATCTAGTCCTGTCCGAAAGGTATCCGGATAACAACCTCAGCGCATAAGCTAAAAACTCTCCCAGTCCCGCTATAGCTCCCAGAACGGCCGCATTGACCGCAAGGAGTTTTAGATATGGCCCGTTGATACTGCGCGCGCTCTCGTATACGATATCGCCAAAGAGGCTCACCAGTCCAAATATCAGAATGAGGCTTAATGCCTTCTTTTTCTCGTTCATCTCTTCCCGGAATGCTAAAAGTTATCTATAGAAGAAAATTGAGGGCAGTGCCCACGATGATACTTATTCCTACCATTATAAGGGTCGCCTTGATCAGGTCCTTAAAACCTAGCTCTTTCCATATAACTACGAATGTAGCGATGCATGGGAACGAGATCGCCAGCAGCGTCGCCCCGATGAACAATTGCTTGGCCGATAATCCCAGCGGCATGAGCATCCCTACAGCCACATCTTTTCTGATAAATCCTATCACCAGCGCGACGACCGCTTCTTTCGGTAAACCGAACAGGTTGTGTATCACGGGAGCGGATATAGCAGTCAAGTAATCGAACAATCTGAAGTAGATGAGTATATTCACCAACATGACGCCGCCCATAACAATGGGTACCGCCTCTACCAGAAAACCTTTTATACGGTAATACAATTTTGTCGCCAGCGTCATGAGCGGAGGGAACCTGTACGGAGGTATCTCGAGCAAAAATTCAGGGCTGTACCCGGGCATGATGCGGTTCAATATCATTCCCAATATGAGGACAAGAAGGAACAATACGGCATATACCCCAACCACATAAAACCCGCCGAACACCCCGAGTAATCCGAAGATCATCGCCTGCAAAGGAACGCATGGGACTCCTATCGATATTATGGTCGCGGCGATGAACCTCTCCCTCTTTGATTCCAGAGCCCGGGTCGCCAGAATGCCTGGGACATTGCACCCGAATCCCAAAAGCACAGGTATGATCGCAAATCCGTGCAACCCCAAGCGGTGGAGCAGGTTATCTAGTAATATAGCAAGCCGCGGCAGATATCCTATGTCTTCCAAAAGACTCAATATGAAATAGAATGCGATGACGTAAGGTAACACCATCCCGAATTCAATATACGGAGCAGTGGTCAGGACCCCGAGAGACTGCTTAAAATCTATCTTACCGTTTATCAGGTCGCCTATAAGCAGATGGAACCAGAATCCGCCCTCTTTCCAATTAAGGGTCAACTTCTCCAGGGCAGGCTGGACCATATTAAAAAATATTGGATCCGTTATCCTGGTAATGATCGTCTCGCCGACAAAACGCACCACTTTGAAGGACACATAAATTACCGCTGCCGCCATCAACATTCCTGTCATGGGCCTTACGGACGCATCCTCCAGCACCTCTCTTAGAGTGTGGTGGCGATGTTCGAGATGCTGGACCTCTTCGATTATCCGGCCTATCTCTTTCCACCGGTCCGTGTGCGAGAGTCTGCCTCTCGCGATAGGCTTCACCTCTCTTATCCTTTCGATCAACAATTTGATGCCCACCCCGGTTACCGCGCAGGTGGGAATGGCGGGGATATGAAGGATCTCTTCCAGTTTCTTTATATCGATATGAACGCCTCTGTGAGCGGCGTCATCGCACATGTTGAGGCATGCGATCGTCGGAAACCCTTCCTCTATAAGCTGCAGCGTCAAGAGCAGGTTCCTCTCCAGATTGGTCGAGTCGATGATATTGATGACGGCTATCTCATCTTTCGCGTATTCTTTCAATAGCGATACCGCCACCTCTTCGGCGCTCGAAGTAGGATCGAGCGAGTATGTGCCCGGCAGATCGACAACTTCTATCTTATCATCT
>JBAYFK010000235.1:0-2683 GCA_041667225.1 Candidatus Omnitrophota bacterium | reverse complement strand
GTTGGCGGAACTTTTGTGGTCCATCTGGAGCGACTTTTAAAATTTACGATCCATTGGGGCGATATAGGCTTTACCATCGTAAATTTTACAACAGCAAATTTAGATGCCTAATCTAAATTTGCGACAAGCGGAAGATGGCCACAAAAGTAAACGCCAACACGGGTGAGGAAAACAGGGCTATAATTGCGCTGGGAGGCGTTTTGTGCTAAAATAGAGCCTTAAATAGGGGGCAAGCTGATGAAGATAAAAAGGGCATTGATAAGCGTATCGGATAAGACGGGCCTTGAGGGCCTGGTAAAGGTGCTTGGCAAATTCGGCGTTGAGATACTATCTACAGGCGGGACTGCTAAGGCGATACGCGCTCTGGGTATAGCCGTTAAAGAGGTGGGCGAGTATACCGGTTTCCCGGAGATGCTCGACGGCCGGGTCAAGACGCTTCACCCTAAGATACACGGAGGCCTGCTTGCCCTGCGGGAAAATAAAGAGCACATGCAAACGGTCAAAGAGCACAATATAGGCCTTATAGACATGGTAGTGGTAAATCTTTATCCTTTTGAGAAGACCGTAGCTAAGAGCGGCGTAAAGCTGGAAGAGGCGATCGAGAATATAGACATAGGCGGGCCTTCTATGCTAAGGAGCGCCGCCAAGAACCACAGGTCCGTATGCGTGGTATGCGATCCGGCCGATTATAAAAGAGTCATCGACGACATGGAGAATACGTCGGGCGGAGTATCGGAGAGCCTTCTCGTGGACCTGGGTATGAAAGTGTTCGAAAGAACATCCTCCTATGACGCCGCTATATATAATTATCTGAAGTCGAGTTCGTCCAAAGATAAGGCCCCCAAGGCATCTTCATTCCCTGAGACTCTCGATCTCAAGTTCACGAAGATACAGGACCTGAGATACGGCGAGAATCCGCACCAGAAGGCGGCGTTCTACAGAGACGCGTCTGTTAACATCCCCGGCATTTCAAATGCTGTACAGCTGCACGGAAAAGAACTTTCCTTCAATAATATAATCGACCTTAACGCGGCGCTTGAGATAGTGAAAGAATTCGATGACCCGGCTGCGGCTATAATAAAACACACGAACCCCTGCGGTACCGCGACCGGTCAGACGGTCAAGGCGGCATATCTCGATGCCCTCGATTGCGACAGGCTGAGCGCCTTCGGGAGCATAGTCGGATTTAACAGGCCCGTAGATATGGAGCTTGCCAGGACGATACTTGATGAGGCCGACTTTGTAGAATGCATCATAGCGCCGTCTTATGAGCAGAAGGCCCTGGAGGCGCTTAAGGTAAAAAAGAACCTAAGACTCCTGGAAGTTAAAAATTTCGCTTCGGATGTATCGCTGTTCGATAAGGACATGAAAAAAGTCGTCGGCGGTTTCCTGATACAGGATAGGGATAATGCCCGGGTGAAAGAGTCCGATATGAAAGTCGTCACAAAAGTCGCTCCCACAAAAGAAGAGATGCGTTCTTTACTGTTCGCAATGACGGTGGTAAAGCACGTTAAGTCCAACGCGATAGTATTGTGCCAGGGCACGAAGACTGTCGGCGTCGGCGCGGGCCAGATGTCCAGGGTGGAATCGGTCATAATAGCTTCCCGGAAGGCCGCCGCAAGGTCTCAAGGCTCGACGTTGGCGAGCGACGCTTTCTTTCCAAAAGAAGATGGTATAGAGCAGGCGGCCAAAGCAGGCGTTAAGGCTATAATCCAGCCGGGCGGTTCCATAAGGGACGCAGATGTCATAAAGATGGCCGACTCTCTCGGTATTGCCATGGTCTTTACCGGTATACGCCACTTTAAGCATTAAACCTCATGACCTACACCGAAGCTTTACATTATCTGGATAGCTTCATCAATTATGAAAAACAGGACGCTTATGATTACAGGTCCTCTTTGGACCTGGAAAGAGTAAAGCGTTTTATTCGTCTTCTCGGGGATCCTCATAAAGGGATCAAGAGCATACACATAGCGGGATCCAAGGGGAAAGGGTCGACCGCTGCGTTCGTCCATTCAATACTGAAAGAAGCGGGCCTTAGAACAGGTCTCTACACATCACCGCATCTCATATCTTTCCGTGAACGTATAAGAATAAACGACACCCTGATAAGCGAAGATGATATAGCAAAATTGTCGGGTAAATTGAAGAACGTGATAGACGGGATGGAAAAGGAAGACATTCCGTCATTCTTCGAAGTATACACAGCGCTCTGCCATATGTATTTTAAAGAGCAGAAAGTGGATATCGCCGTTTACGAAGTCGGGATGGGGGGCAGGCTCGACGCGACCAACGTGATAGATCCGCTCGTCTCTGCGATCACTCCGGTAAGCTATGAACATACGCAAAAACTGGGTCCGACGTTAAGCCGGATCGCCATGGAGAAGGGCGGAATAATAAAAGAAAATACCGTCTGCGTGTCCGCGCCGCAGGAAGAAGAGGCGTTGAATTCCATCAATGAGATATGCGTCGGGAAAAGCGCAAAGCTCGTACTGGTCGGCAGGGATATAAAATTTGAGGCCATATCTTCGAGTGAGGAACGGGAGATCTTTAATGTCTATAGCCCGAGAGGCGAATACCTGAAGCTTAGGACGAAACTCTTGGGGCCTCACCAGGTCATGAACGCCGCTACGGCAATCGGTATCGTAGAAGAATTAGGCTTGCATGGTATAAATATAAGAAG
>JBAYFK010000234.1:0-2695 GCA_041667225.1 Candidatus Omnitrophota bacterium | reverse complement strand
CATCTCCCACGGTCAGGTAACCCTTCACGAACTCTACCGTCGTACCGGGATAATTGGAAGATACCACCTGTACACCGGTAAGGCGTGAAAATACGACGCTCTTGCCTACATTGGGATTGCCTATAAGGTATATCTTCTTTATCATTCCTGCTCCAGCATTACTTTTGCCGCTACGCCATGGCCTAGCGCGATGATGCTCCTGCCTGCCTTTATCACTACCGGCCCGCGTAAGCCTATGTGGCTGAGTTTTGTTATCTCTTTGCCCGCGAATATATTCATATGCATAAGTTTTTTGTGCAGGTCTGTACCGCCAAGCACCTCAATTACCTTGCCCTTTGTGTTAGCTTTTATATGTATCAAAGATATTCTTTTCATCTGCCTGGATCCGCTCCTTTTTTATATCACGAACAGCGTCCTGAATTCTACATATGTGGAATTGACCTTATAGCCGTCAGGAAAAGCCTTGCCCGGGAAGAATATCCCGCAATGCACTGTGAAGTACAAATTTTCGTAGGCCTTATAATGCAGATACGTGTCGCATTCCGCTCCTATGTATCTGGCATGTTCGGTGGCATATATGTCATACACGCCGCCGCTTATCTTATCTTTTTGATAAAGATAGTATTTGGCCCCTATGGCTATATTCTTTCCGATATGCGGTATGAACTCTAAAGGGCGCGTGCTGATCTCTGCCTTATAAATGAACATGTTCGAAAGTCTCGGAACAAAATTGTACCCCGCGTTAAACGTCCCGAAGTACATGAAGTTGGTATCCTTGCCGTTTATATTCCCGCCCAACGTATTGGTCACCCTCGACCTGTCTTTGTCGCCGGACCCATACGCCATCTCCAACTCGAACGACGGGTGCGAATAGATATCGGCCTTATAATTCGCGCCTACGTCGAACGCGTAAGCATCGATATCTTTGACCGCCAGATCTGTCAGCGCGGCATCCGTGTAGCTGCCGCCGTACTCTTTTATGAATTCGCCCCAATACGAAAAGGCCTTGCCGACCTGCCCGCTCACCCCGGCGCCAACATATTGAGAGTCGTATGTGTAATTTTGGCCGAGGGTATATGTCCTTGTCCGGTCATCCTGGATCATTCCATAAACGTAATATACGACGGTGTTCGTAAGGTAGGCGGCTTCGGCTCCATAGTAATGTCTGTTATTGGCGCTCCTGAAGGTGGGCAGGCTGTAGTCGACGTTGTACTCGTGATCGCTCGATTGAGAAACGAACCCCCTTACGAATATATCATCCCCGATGCGGTACGTCGCTAGTATCCCGTCGTCGGTATTGCTATAAGTTATACCCTTACCTATGCTGAAATACTGCCTTCCCACGGTGATGGAAAGCGGAACGTGGAATTTAGTACTGAGATCGAGGTTCGCGTAAAGCATGTCTATATCCGGCCCTACATTGACATTCCCCTTTCCGGAATAATCGCTCGACACTTCTGGCCTGTCTATGTATAAATTCATGAACCGGCCGTAGAAGGTGACCATCTGGTGGAAAGTGGCCTTTGCATATATCCTGGTGTCTGTGAAATTGTCGTTCTTTATCCAGTCCTCGATCGCCCTATTGTGGTCCATATCGTTATATTTCTCAAGATCGAAGAATACCCAGCCGCCGTAATCAAAAGTGAAGTCGGCCTCTTTTTTAGACACTTTTTCCGTGAACTTTAAGTCCTTGGTAGCTTCATCCTTTATGATCCTGCCGCGTTCTATATTAGAGGCCCTCTCCCCGGATTGGAGTTCCTGGGCCTGGACTTCTAATACCGAAAATAATAATGACAAGGCCATGATATATAACACCCAACTTCTTTTCATATTGGAATAATATACATTGAAATAAAACTATTTACAAGATAAAATAGGCCGATATGAAAGCTATAAAAGCCCTCATCATCGCCCTGGCACTGACCGTCGGATATATGAACTTCATGATGCCGCTTAAGGGCGTCACTCTTGCCAACCTTAAGATATCGGATATCTTCTTCTCTATAGCCTACAAGTACCGCCCCCTTCCGCTCGATATAATGAATAAAATGGTCCTGGTGACAATAGATGACGAATCTTTTAAAAATATGAACCTGCAGTGGCCATGGTCCAGGGGGGTCATAGCAGGAATGATCAAGAACATATCCGAATGCTCTCCTCGCGCCATATGCCTCGACTTGATGTTTGCCGGCAAAAGCCCCGATGAGAACCAGGACCTCATAGTCTCCAAGGCCATAATGGACGCGGGAAATGTTTTTGCCGGGGCATACTTCGGAGATGATGGGCGCTACATCACCCCGGAAGATGTCATCGCCAAGAGCCTGAAAGATTTCGGTTTTGTTGATAAACCGAGGGATGTTGATAATTTTTCACGCAGAGCCGCTCCTTTTTTAATGACCGATCCCGGAAATGTCAGGCAATACTGCCTTACCATTAAATTAGCCGGAGACCTGACCGGCAGGACACCAGAGAAAATTATAAGCGGTGACAGGCGGTTAGAAAAAAAGAATGTTTATATCAATTTCTACGGGGGCATGAATAAATTCCTGACAATACCGGCATGGAAGATATTCGAGGCAGATAAAGCGCAGCTTACGGAGATGATCAAAGGCAAGACGGTATTCATAGGAGCCACCAGCGAGCTCATACACGACATCTACCCCACACGGATGGGTCTCATGAGCGGCGTCTCCAT
>JBAYFK010000233.1:0-2700 GCA_041667225.1 Candidatus Omnitrophota bacterium | reverse complement strand
CCGCCGTATCTTTTTTTCTGGCGCTGCTCACAAAAGAGTCAGCTCTATTTATCGTTGTTTTCGCCATTTTGTGCGGCCTTTATACTATAAAAACGTCCAAGATATCCGGCATCAAAATGAAGTGGGCGAGCGCCTGCATTGTTCTTGCTGCCGTAATAGCCCTTTATCTGTTGATGAGGACCAATGCGATCAAGACTTTTTATACGCCACAATTTAATGTTGCAGCGCACATGGGCGCGATGGCGCGCATATTGACAGCCGCTAAAGCATTCCTGCTCTATCTGTCTGTCCTGTTATTGCCTATAGGGCTTCATTTTGAGAGAACCGTCCCGGCCGCCGGTTCTCTATTCGATCCGTATGTCCTTATGGCAATATGCGCGGCCGGGTGCCTGATATATGCGGCCATGATATCGAGTAAAAGAAAAGAACCTGAATTTTATGGACTATTATGGTTTTTTGCCATGTTCATACCGGTGTCGAATTTTGTGATACCGCTGAACTCTTTTGCGGCTGAGAACTGGATCCAGATGCCTGCTATAGGTATATTCCTGGCCGCATCGGCGTACGCCGTAAGGCTCTATGAAGAGCGGCGCGCGGATCCGCTCCTTAATATCGTCGGGAAATTACCGCTCGTCCTTCTTGTCGCAGCGCTTATCTTCTATTCTTTTTTGACAATAAAACGCAACGAAGAATATAAGGATCCGATATTATTCTACGAGAGCGCGTTAAAGTACGAACCTGATAGCGTGAAGCTGCTCAATAATTTAGGCCTGGAATATGAGATAAGAAAAGATGCAGTGAAGGCCGAGGCGCTATATAAAAAAGTGCTGAATATCAAGCCTGACCATGTCGCTACGCTGAACAACCTTGCAAATGCTTATTCAGCGAGAGGGCAATACGATGACGCCATCGGCCTCTATAGTAAGGCTCTTTCTGTAAGCCCGGAGAATAAGATGTTCATAAATAACCTGGGAGTGGCCTATGTCCGCAAAGGCGACAAGCAAAACGCCGTCCGTTGTTGGAAGAGATCGCTTGAACTCGATCCTGATCAGCCTCAAATAAAAGAATATATAAAATGGAACCAGTGAGCCTGAAAGATCACCGGATCATAATAAAGGCTATTGCATATATCGAGATGGCTATAGGACTAGCCACCTTATTCACTCTCGCATCCTCTTACCTCTCTTTTATTCCGAAAAAATCACCTAACGTTTTCATATTCGTTCTTTTGTCGGCTCTTACATCCTCATTGCTTGGTGTGGGCTTACTGCGCGGCATCGATCTCTTCCGCAAGTTGCTGGTCTTTTTTTCGGGATATGTCATACTGATAAAGGGCCTTGTCTTCGTGGGGATACTCAATTTTACCAGCGAGCTCATAACCGTCATATCCGATCCCGTGAAAAATACTATATCGATTATTTACCATATTTTTGTTATAATCGTCTTGAGCCACTCAACGATTAAAAAATAATTTTTGTTAAAAAGGTAAATATGCTCAACAAGGATGACCGGAAATTCATCGAAGCGAATATAGACAAGCTGTCTTTAGAAGCTATTGCGAGAAAAGTCGGGATCAGCGTTAAACGCCTGAAGAAGGAACTCAAAGAGATCGACTTGAAACCGAGGGCAAAGATAGCTGATGCGGCTGGTCCGGAATTCAAGGCCGCTTCGATCTGTTCCGGTAACCGGAGGAAGGTCGTTGCCATCGCGATCTTCATATTGGTGGCGACTTTTGCCGCATACTTAAACACGCTGGGCAACGATTTCATCTGGGATGATGAATTCCTTATCCTGAACAATTCTCAAATAAAGAGCTTCACCCATTTCCCCAACATCTTCAAGACTTATATAGGGTTCGGCAGCGAGAACATAAACAATTTCTACAGGCCTATTCAGGAAATGTCGAACATGATCGATTATGCCCTATGGGGGAAGGATTCGTTCGGTTTTCATCTTACGAACATATTGCTTCATTCGTGCGCTGCCATTCTCGTATTTATATTTATCTACTATCTCTGCGGATCGCTCGTGATCGCGGCTTTGTCCGGGGTCCTTTTCGGGGTTCATCCAATACACACGGAGGCGATCGCTTATATAGCGGGCAGAGCAGACCCGTTGTATGGCGTCTTTTTTATGCTGGCATTGATATTCTTCGTACGCTACGCGAACCACATCATAAGGGACGGTAAGAATACGTCATTCCTGGTACTGTCAAACATCTTCTTTGTCTTGGCAGTACTCTCCAAGGAGATAGCCATAATACTTCCCCTCATGATAGCGATGTATGTCTATATGGTCCTGAGAGGCGCTATTCCGCGTGATAAGTTCGACAGGATTAAGTTTGCCTGGGTCCCAAGCGTAGTGATCGTTGGCCTGTACGTCTTTGTAAGGCTGCAGTACCTGAATTTCTCGAAGATAGCTCCTCCTACGCTGTTAATGCAGATCCCTTTTATTAACAGGATACTTACATTTTTCAAAGTAGTGATGGTCTATCTGGGGTTATTGATCGCTCCTGTAGGGCTTCACATGGAGAGAACCATCTCCGTGACCAGGACGATCTTTGAACCAGCCGCCTTTGTCTCGTTTTTAGTCGTCCTTTGCATATTGGCGTCGGGCTATATCCTTTACAGGAAGAACCGTCTCGCCTCATTTTTCATATTCTGGTTCTTTGCCGCGCTCCTGCCGGTCTCTAACATCGTT
>JBAYFK010000232.1:0-2708 GCA_041667225.1 Candidatus Omnitrophota bacterium | reverse complement strand
CTCCAAGGTTCAAGTCACCATCAGTTAATGTAAGATTGCCCGATATGTCTATGTCAGCTCCTAAAATGACATCGTCATTGCCGCTTGCGCCTGTGTTATACATTATGAAATTGTAAAATTTACCGCTCAAACCGTTTAAAGTTCCGCTAAGCGTCTGATCTACTGTACCGTTAAACGTAACAGTGCCGGTACCGCAGGTGAATGTCCCCGAATTTGTCCAGTTTCCTCCGACGGTTAAATTATTTGTACCGGCAGAAAGAGTAGTCAGGCTATCTGCTATTGTAAGATCCCCTTCTACTATTATTGAACCCCCCAAGCTAAAGGTTTCACCACCCTCATCTTTTGCCCATAATTGAATGCTATGATACGTATCTGCGGGAATGGTTCTATCTGTATCGGACATCCAGCTGAGCAGAGCGTTATTCGTCGTCCAATCAACTGCTCCGCCAGAATGCGTGTAAGACCCATTCGTCCCCCATCCTAGTTGCACACCTCCGCTACCGGCAGTCAGCGTACCGCCAGTTACATTAAGCGTTGTTGTCCTGATCAATCCAATCCCGCCCGATAATATTCCGCCGTTAACATTGATGGTGGAAGCATAAAGATTGAGCGTCCCTGTATTCAATGTACCTTTTGTTACATTAAGCGTAGTGAGATTCACAGAATTCGTATCAAGAGTCCAGGAGCCTGTGCCGGCAGGGCTATTGATCGTTAATATGTTGAATAGGGAAGAGCCTGCATTGATGGTCTTGCCGGTTGCATCTCCATTAAAGGTGACCGTACGGCTATTATGTGTGAACGTGCCCCCGGTCTTGATCCAACTTCCGGCGACATAGACGTTAATCGGCGCGCTGAACGTGCCGCTCGTCAATCTGAAATCCCCTGACACGGTGATGGCTGTAGTAGAGCCGCTTGCGCTCAATGTTCCGGCGGATTTTGAGATCGTAAAGTTGTAGAATGTCTGGGTAGCGGCCGTGCCGTTTATTGCCTGGGCGGCAGAGCCGCTAAATGTAACGGTACCCGTACCCGGAGTAAATGTCCCGCCGTTATTTGTCCAGTTCCCGGAGACATTCATATTGGCGGCTGGAGCGATCAATATCTTGCCGTTATTTATGATCACGTTATAAAAAGAATTTATACTTGCGCCGCTTATAGTGGTATTGCCGTTAAATATGATGGTGCCTGTGCCTGCTATAAATGAGCCATAGGCGCCGGCATTATTTATCCAGTTTCCGACGACAGTGACAGAGCCGGTGGTTATAGTCAGCGTTCCCACTGAACCGATAGATAGATATCCATTCACAGTTAAGCTATTTGCGGCAACATTGAGCGTGACCGTCGACGGAATGAATGGAGGATCTATGTTAAGATTACCGTTCATAGTAGTTGTGCCGGCTAATGTAAAAACAGGATTAAAAGCTGCAAGAGTTGATGCCGGGTCCAATGTTACGCTGAAGTATGTATCCGCAGGGAGGACCCTATCGACGTCAGTATAATAATGAAGAAGCGAGCTATTGGTGATCCAGTCAACCGTTCCTCCGGTATGAGTATAATTACCGCTCGTTCCGGCTACAGTAGAGAAGCTTCCCAGATCAACTCCGCCGCTTCCGGCAGTGAATGTACCGGCTGTAACATTGAGAGTGGCGGCGGTTATCAATCCGGCGCCTCCTGTCAATATCCCGCCGTTCACATTGATGGTAGTGCTGTCACTTCCAAGAGCTACTGAGCTGGTATTCAGCGTGCCTTTGGTAACATTAATAGTAGTAGCGTTTAAAGTATTTGTATCTAGCGTCCAGTATCCTGTGCCTACGGGGCTGTTGATCGTTAATATGTAAAATGCCGAAGAGCCTGCATTGATCGTTTTACCGGTCGCATCGCCGTTGAACGTAACCGTATTGTTGCCGTGCGTAAATGTTCCACCAGTATTATTCCAGTTGCCGGCGCAGGTGATCGCTAATCCATTGGCATCCAATGTGCCTGCCTGCAGTTTCAACTCGCCGTCGACATCCAGCGCTGTGATCAATTCGACAATGCCGGCAGATTTATTGATCGTGATGTTATTGAACGAAGAACTTGTTCCCGGATCGAAATTCTGTGTGCCTACGCCGTCAAATGTGATGGTATCAGTTGTGCCTTTGGTGTATTTGGTCACGCCTCCGCCATAATCATCGGAACGGGTAAAGCTCCCGCCGATATTGATGGCTGTATTATTGGAGTTGCTAAAGTTAAGAGTATCGCCGCCGTAGTCGGAAGAGCAGTTAAGGATAAGATCTCCGTCAATGTCGAGCGTTCCTGCTGTAGGAGTAACAGTAATAGTATTTCCGCCGTCTGACCAGCTCGATATCTCGACTTTACCAGCTTTGTAATTTAAGGATGGGAGGGCGTAGTCATAAATATAGAAGAGATTAAAGATCAGGTATAGATAAGATCCAAAATTACCCGTTCCCGTAAGTGTTATCGTTGGAGTCGAGTCACCGCCAAGCAGGAATTTAGAATCCGTCACGTCCACGCCCTGCAATAAGCCGCCGTCGCCTATTGTCAATGTCTGGTTGGAGTTAGAAAAACTTACGTATTTACCGTCTCCGACGGTAAATGTGCCGTTGACTGTAAAGGCGGAGCCGCTTGTAGAAGTATAATAAATGTTATCCGTAACGGACTTGCCGGCGTTTACTATGACATTGTATAGGTAAAGATACTGTTCTGTTCCG
>JBAYFK010000231.1:0-2713 GCA_041667225.1 Candidatus Omnitrophota bacterium | reverse complement strand
CTTGAGGCCATGGTACAGGCGGGCCTTCCGAATCAGGGGTCATCCACAAGAAAGTGCCACCTGATCTCTCCCGATGGTAATGGTAAGAGTAAGATAGTTTTTGTTAATGTTTATGAATTGCTGTACAGCGGAAATTTAAAATACAACCTGGATATGAAACCCGGCGATATCATATACGTTCCTTCAACTGTCATGGCGAAAATAATCAAGGTCATCAGGCCGGTTACAGACACTGTTAGTTCAGCTGCCGGTTCAGCCGCTGCAGGCGCAGCGTTGGCGATGTAAAGAAAACCTAAGGAGAATCGATAATGGAAGCGCAATCGAGTACACAAAAAAATCCGGCAGACTACCTGAAGATCATATTCAGGCGTAAATGGTTCCTGATCATACCCATGTTAGTGGGCTTGGTCGGCGGTATCATAGCCGGGAACGTCATGCCAAAGGTTTACGAAGCGTCGACACTGATATTAGTCGAGGACGGCAAAGCGAACAATCCGCTAATGCAGGACCTGACGATATCGACCAGCATGGTCCAGCGCCTCGGCGTACTGCGCGAGCAGATATTAGGCTGGGACAGGTTACAGCAGTTGATAACTACGCTGAACCTGGCCAAAGATGTAAAGAACCAGTGGCAGTTCGAAATGCTCGTCAAGAGTTTAAGGAAGAACATCAGAGTAGATATACGTAAGCCCCACACGAACATAATCAGCATCTCTTACGGCAGTGAAGATCCTGCCGAAGCTAAGAACATAGTAAAGACGATCACCGATATATTCATCGCTGAGAACTTAAGACAGCAGACCAAAGAGACCGATGTCGCGGTATCTTTCATAAACGACCAGGTCGAACTATTCCAGAAGAAGCTTAAAGAGTCCGATGTGGCAGATATGCAGGATCAGTTGAATAAACTGCTGGTCGATTCGACCCCAAAGCATCCGCTCGTCATAGAGTTAAAGAAGAAGATCGAGTCAGCTAAGGCGGAGCTTAAAGAAGGTAACTACAGTGTTCAGGCGTCTTCTATAGCCGGTTCCGACAGCGAGCTGAAAGATATGAGGGAAGAGCTGAAGCAGATGAAAGAAGATCTTGCCAATCCTAAAGCGGCTCCTGCAGATGCCGGAGCGAATAGGACTGCCGCGTCAACTACGACTAATGAAAAGCTCTACAAGCTGCTGCTGCTCGAGAAGGTAGACCAGGCTACGGCAAAAGATCAGACCGTAAACCAGAAACTCTATAATACCTTATTAGAGCGCCTCGAAACGGCAAAGATCACCCAGCGCCTCGCTGCGTCAAAAGAAGGCACTCGTTATACGATATTGGACCCGGTAAGGCTTCCCATTAAGCCGAAATGGCCTAATAGGCCGATCGTGCTTTTCATGGGCCTTATGTTCGGCGCATGCGTCGGTATCGCAGTGGTCTGCCTTATGGAGTTATTTGACCATTCGTTCCTCGGGGTCGATGAGGCAAGGGCATTTCTTGACCTGCCGATATTCGGAGCAATATCCAAGATAATCACTGAGGCTGATATAAAGGCGGCTGAGATCAGGCGCGTACGCATGACGGGTATATCTGTTGTAACTGGGGTTGTATTAGTGATAGTGATAATTTTTAACGTATTCTTAGGGAGCTAAGGAGCCGCATATGTACGAAAAATATTACGGGTTCACCGACAGGCCATTTAACATGACGCCGGATTCGAGGTTCTTCTATCCGAGCTCGAAGCACGAAGAGGCGCTCAATTGTCTTCTTCTTGCTATCAGCGAGAGGAACGGTTTCGTCGTCATTACGGGAGAGATAGGTTCAGGCAAGACTACCGTCTGCAGGACCCTCCTCAACAAACTCGATAAGACGACAAAAGTCGCGCTCGTTCTCAATACGCATCTGGGTAAGAAAGAGCTCTTGACGACGATATTGGAGGACTTAGGTGTAGAGTACCGCTCGACGTCTAAGACACATCTCTTATCAGCGCTGAATGATTATCTGATAGACCAGGTATCCAAAGACGTAAATGTCGTAGTGATAATAGATGAAGCTCAGAATCTCACGCCTTCCGTTCTCGAAGAGGTGAGGATGCTGTCCAATCTAGAGACTGAGACCGAAAAGCTCGTCCAGATAGTCCTCATGGGACAGCCGGAGTTGAAGAAAAAACTCTCGATGCCCAAGCTCGAACAGTTCAGGCAGAGGGTAGTTTTTCATTACCATCTCGCGCCGTTAAACTATGAAGAGGCGTCGCTCTATATTAAACACCGTCTCAAAACAGCGGGCAATCTAGAGATGGACATATTTACCACAGGCGCAATCGATGAAATATATAAATTTTCAGGCGGTGTACCGCGCCTCATAAACCTGGCGTGCCATAACGCGCTTATAAGCGGCCTCGTCAGCGATTCCAAATACATCACAGTCGACATCGCGCGTGATTCACTGAAAGAGCTGCTTCAGAACACAGACAATCAAAATACAGGGCATACCAAGGAGGTATCGTGGGCCGTATAACAGACGCATTAAAAAAAGTAACCGATGAACGAGTTAAAAGGATACAAAAAAAACCCGAGGTGCAGTACGTCGTTAAAAGGGTGGAGAATACCAAGATAGAGTCTCACATTGTCTCTTTCCACGATCCTTCATCGCCGATAGGGGAGCAGTACAAGATAATCCGCACGAACATACAGTCTATGAAGTCTACCAGAGGGTTAAAGACTTTTGTCGTCACCAG
>JBAYFK010000230.1:0-2716 GCA_041667225.1 Candidatus Omnitrophota bacterium | reverse complement strand
TTATCCAATTCAGAAGGGCATTGTTAGTTGTCCAGTCGGCGGTGCCTCCGGTATGGATGTAAATTCCGCTTGTCCCATAGATCTCTCCCAATTCTACTCCGCCGCTTCCCGCAGTAAATGTTCCCGAAGAAACATTAAGTAACGCAGCGATTATTATCCCGCTGCCGCCCGTCAGTATTCCGCCATTGACATAGATGGCGGTGCCGGAGCCATTGCCAAGATTACGGGTGCCAGTATTCAGCGTTCCTTTGGTAACATTAAGATACGCGACCGCAGTTAGGTTGCTCGTATCAAGTGTCCAGCTGCCGGTCCCCGCAGGACTATTGATCGTCAGGACCCAGAACCCTGAAGAGCTGATGTTGATGGTTTTGCCTGGGGCATCTCCATCAAAGGTAACTGTGCCAGTGCCTCTTGTAAATGTGCCGGAATTCGTCCAGTTTCCTGCGCAGGAGATCGCGTAAGAGCCGGTTCCCGTCGAGAGAGTCTGGCCGGCGTCTATCGTTATGTTGTCGGCATTTAAAGCATCCTGAAGCGTCAGAGTGGTGTTGGTCGTATTGGCAGAGATCCGAACATTACCCAGGTCCTTGTCGGCAGATGTCAGCTTCTGGGTTGCGGAGCCGGATGCGAATATTATCAAACCTGAAGCGTTCTTCGTGAATGATACGCCGCTCGATAATGTCATGTCGCCCCTGACGGTAATAACGCCCGTACCTTGTGTTATTGTGCCGCCGGATAGGGTAAGGGAGCCAGCCATTGTAAGGGCGTTAGTAGTATTGAGATTGAATGTCTCGGCCAATATTCCGTTAATGATGAGATCGAAATAATCCGTTGTACCGAAGTCTCTTATAGTATAAGTGGTTGAACCGGAAGCGCCTATATATTCTACGATGCCCGAGTTTATGTCGAGGTTGGTTACGCCGGTAAGCACTTCGTTGCCTTCAAGCTGGATCCTGCCGTTATTCGAGACGCTTCCGCCGGTGTTGTTAAGCGTTGTATTACTGCCTCCGAGCCTTAAAGTTACGCCTGAGTTGACCGTAAGAATGCCGGGTACTGTTAGTGTGCAGTTATCCGCTATGTAGGTCACGGTCTGTCCAACTGAAGGATTAAGGATAAGTGATGCGCCGGAAGAAGTGTTGAACATATGCGAGCTTCCCGCGGAGTATATCGTAATATTATTTCCTGCTCCTTGCGTAGATACTGAGCCGCCCGTATGATTATATACGCCTACGCCGTCATTGTCATGATCGGCGTAGAAGGTGACCGATCCGGTGTATGAATATACTCTTCCGTTTATATTGATATTGCGGTCTGCGTATAGCGTTACCGACGCGCCTTCAGAATATGTCGAAGATTCCTCACCTGCCACCCTTGTAACTATATTTATATCTCTTCCAGCGTCGACGAGTATGTTGTTTTCGCTATTGTAGAGATACGTATAATAATCGACCGTAACATCTCTTACAGCCGTTACAGTTACTGTGCCGGAGTTGGTACCGGTATCTCCATAGCCGGAGGCAGTACCCAGGATAACATCGCCGCCAGCCGTCAATGTTATATTTCCAGAGTCGGAATTTATGGCAGTGTTGCCTCCGTAAGTTGTAATATCGCCGCTTGAAGCGATATTTATATTTCCGCTTGAAGTTTCCATCCTGCCTATACTAGCATCAACAGTTACCGAAGAAGAGGCCAGGGAATTCCCTATGGTGATGCTTCCGGACCCGCTGGCGTTTATGGCATTCAAGAAAAATGCTCCCGGAGTCCCGATCGAGTTGATAGTGATATCGCCTGATGTGATCGTGTGGATATATCCGCTTGACTGAGTGATGGAATTCGCAACTATATTGATATTATTCGCCGTGGCCCTTATCGAGGAGCCATTTTCGATCGTCAGGGTGCCGCTGACGGTTATCGTCTTGCCGGCGCCGACATCGAGGGTGCCGTTAGTGATGTTTAAGTCTGCCGCTGACAGGTTGTTCGTTATAAGGGTCCAGTATCCCGTGGCAGCGGGGCTATCTATAGTAAGGGTGTTGAATGCGTACCCTCCGGTATTTATCGTCTTGCCGGTGCCGTTACCGTTAAGTATCACGGTGCCTGTGCCGCAGTTGAACACACCTGTATTGGACCAGTTATTCCCCACATAGATGGTATGGCTGCCCGCGTTAAAGGTCTTAGTCCCGCCGGTGCCGGCGTTAATGGTGAAATTATTCTGTACGATGAGGTCGGCCAGTAGAGTTACGACGGGTGAATATGAGTCCGAAAGACCGATAGTATAATTATAAAGAGGCTGGGTGATATTGATGTTTGATGTGCCGTATCTGCTAAAGAGCGTAGATGTGCTGGGCGTCCAGTTCGGGCTCGTTATCGTCGTATTATAGTCGCTGATAATAACGGAATTCCCGCTGCATGTGAATGTGCCGGTGCCGGAAACATTGAGGTTGGCGACGGAGAGCGATCCGGTCGTAATAGTGACTGCGGCGCCGCTGGGCACGTTAAATGACATATTACCGTTCGTATTGACCGCGCCCGAGCCGATATTAAGTGTGAAGCCGCTCCCAAGAGTGACCGTCTGCCCCTTAGAGGCGTTATATGCCATACCGTTGAGGGTCAGGGTTCCGGTCGTGAATGTCGTTCCGCCGGTAGAACCTTGATTAAATGAGTCCTGGAGCGTCCACGTGCTTCCCGTGCCGTTGTAGATAACGTTATAGAATTGCTGGTT
>JBAYFK010000229.1:0-2741 GCA_041667225.1 Candidatus Omnitrophota bacterium | reverse complement strand
GCGGTTAAGAGCCTGGTATCGTCCAAATTCCATAATGCGGTAGCCGGTGTAATATCGGCCGTGTCGATGGATTTGAGGAAAAGGTACGGAATAAAAAAGGTGGTCATGAGCGGCGGTGTTTTTAAGAATAAATATCTTTCCGGGAAGGCTGGTTTGATGTTAAAAGAGCATGGTTTTGATGTATACGGCCATTCACGCATTCCCGCAAGCGATTCGGGGCTGCCCATAGGGCAGATAGCGATAGCGAATAGAGGCAGATCATGTGCTTAGCGATACCGATGAAGATAGTCAAGATCGACGGTGATACTGCGTTTGTCGAGACCGGCGGCCTGAAGCGCAAGGCCAACATCTCTCTTTTAAAGTCCCCTCAGGTCGGCGACTATATCCTTATGCATGCCGGCTTCGCTATAGAGAAGCTGAAAGAGAACGAAGCCAAGAAGACGATCGCCATGTTGAAGAAAGTTAAGATGTCATCGTTATGAGGACCGTAGAATGAAGTACGTCGATGAGTTTAGGGACAAAGCAGGGGTGGAGAAGCTCGCGGGGTTGATACGGGAAGCGGCAGATCCTGCCGTGGAATATACGATAATGGAAGTGTGCGGGACGCACACCATGAACATATTCAGGTTTGGCCTCAAAGTGATGCTGCCGAAAAATATAAGGCTAATTTCAGGGCCGGGATGTCCGGTGTGTGTAACCCCTAATGATTATATAGACAAAGCCATCGCTCTCTCTGGCCTCGAGAACGTAATTGTCACTACATTCGGCGATATGTTGAGGGTGCCGGGTTCGCATTCCAGCTTGGAGCGCGCGAAGGCCCTCGGCAATGACATCAGGATGGTCTATTCGAGCATGGATGCGCTCGATATGGCGGCCAGGAATCCCGGTAAAGAGGTCGTCTTTCTCGGAGTCGGATTCGAGACTACGACGCCGACGGTAGCGGTATCGATCCTTGAAGCCAAAAAGAAAAGAATAGGGAATTATTCGGTCCTGTGCGGCCATAAGACTATGCCGGAGGTCCTCAAATCCCTGGCGAACGCCAAAGGACTCAATGTCGACTCTTTTCTATTGCCAGGTCATGTATGTACAATAACGGGAGTGGAACCTTACCGGTTCCTCGGCAGGGTACATAAAAAAAGATGTGTCATAGCGGGCTTTGAACCTACAGACATATTACAGGGTGTCCTGATGTTGATGAACCAAAAGACCCCTAAAGTAGAAGTGCAATATACCAGAGTAATAGAGACACTCGGGAATGCGATCGCCAGGAAGATGGTATCCAGGGTGTTTGAAAAGAGCCCGTCGGCCTGGCGCGGCATGGGTATGATAAGAAAGAGCGGCCTTCGCATCAGAAAAGGGTTCTCAAAGTTCGATGCCGAAGAGAAATTCGCTATCAAGGTCAAACCGTCAAAAGAAGATCGACGCTGTTTGTGCGGGGATGTTCTGAAGGGCATTAAGACGCCTCTTGATTGCAGGTTATTCGGTAAGGCCTCCACTCCAAATAAACCTATCGGCGCATGCATGGTATCGAGCGAGGGCACGTGCGCGGCGTATTACCGCTATGGCAGGGACGGCAAAGTATCTAACGGGAGGGTGTAGGGTGGAAAGTATCTTGTTGGGTCATGGGAGCGGCGGAAAACTTATGCATGAACTTCTTGATGGGTTCGTGCTCAAAGAACTCGATAACGATATCTTGAGAAAGAAAATGGATTCCGGCATCTTCTCTATGGGAAATAAAAGAATAGCCTTTACGACAGATTCTTATGTCGTAAATCCGGTGGTATTTCCCGGAGGAGACATAGGCAGCCTTGCCGTTTATGGGACGGTCAATGACCTGTCGGTCTGCGGCGCGAAGCCTTTATATATCTCACTCGGCGTCATAATCGAAGAGGGGCTTGAGCGCAGGCTTCTGGAAAGGATAGTACGTTCCATCAAAGAAGCGTTGAAACGTTCAGGAGTGCTCGTCGTGACCGGCGATACTAAAGTGGTCGAGAAGGGATCGTGCGACAAGATATTCATAAATACGGCAGGTATCGGTGAAGTGTATTATGAGGGGCTGTCGACGAACAGCATAAGGCCGGGGGATTCGGTCATCGTGAACGGCCCGATAGGTGAGCATGCCATAAGCGTATTATCGAAGAGAGAGGGCATGGAATTCGAAACGGGGATATCGAGCGATGCGGCTCCTTTGAACGGCTTAATAGCTAAAGTATTGAAGGCTTCCGGGAAGGTGCGTTTAATGCGCGATCCGACTAGAGGGGGCATCGCGACCACTCTTAATGAGATGGTTATGGGTATGCCTTTCGGTATAGCGGTCGATGAATCGGAGGTCCCTGTAAGCAAGGCGGTGAAGAGCGCATCCGAGCTTTTAGGGCTCGATTCGCTCTATCTCGCATGTGAAGGAAGAGTGATCGTAGTGACAGCGCCCGAGGATGAGAAGAAAGTCCTTCGCGCTATGAAGGCAGATGGGCTTGGACGATCAGCCAGATGCATAGGAAGAGTTACGCGTGAGCATAAAGGGAGGGTATGGCTTAATATGGCCAGTGGCGGCAGAAGGATACTGGATATGTTATCAGGAGAACAGCTTCCGCGGATATGTTGAAGCCCGAAGGGCTGAAATCTCGCCACCGAAGGTGGCGGAGACAGTTCTATCTTGACTTAATCCTGGCTAAAGACTAAAATATAAACTTCCTCAAAAAATATGAAAAAAATATTCTACAAAATAAGTAAAAAAGACCTAT
>JBAYFK010000228.1:0-2744 GCA_041667225.1 Candidatus Omnitrophota bacterium | reverse complement strand
ATACTCATCCTGATAAGATTCGAGTATCTTCGAGCGCGCATCCCTTGAGGACGCGAGCCATCCGCTCTGTCCTTTTAAATATTTATCGTAAAGCAGCTCTATTCCTTCCAGGCCCGCATTATCTATATTTACCGCGCCCAGTAAATGGCACGCCATGCTTCTATTAGGGTAGAACCTCTTCGATTCTTTTACAAGCTCTATCCCGCTGAGTTTTGCGGACTTGATCTTCGCGGCTTCTTCAGGGGTCACCTTTCTCTTTATCCATATAAAAGCCTTATCTCTCGATAATCGCTCGAGGATAAGGCCCTTATCCATATTTAATATAGAAGATAATTTGTCCGCAATAAGAGGTTTATCTTTTATTATGCGGGCATTTGCATATACGGAGTCGCTGTTGAGATTGACGGCGAGGACACGCATGTTCCTGTCATATATCGTGCCTCTCGTAGGGGGAAGTTCTATTGAGTACGAATGCTGTTCATCGGCTATCTTAAAATAGAAGTTATGGCTTACTGCCTGAAGATAGAACAATCTGGACAAAAGGAGGGTGAACAGGGATAGGAAGAAGAGAAAAACTATTAGCTGGCGAGCTCTGAAAATTCCATTATGCACGAATTAAGAAAATCCTTAAGGCGATTTCGCTTTAGTAAGCTTGTCTATTTTCTCTGGCATGAGCCTCTGCTCTGAAGCCAAAGAATTCTAAAATTCCGGATATATTACCTTTCCTCTCGATAGCAGCGGTCCTGAATGACTCTTTTAACCTCATCCTTTTGGATGCGGACGCCACTTTAACAACATTGGCTCTCTTCGGAAAGGATATGTCTATTTTTTTTGCTAACAGGATCTTTTCTAACCTGGTTGGATCTTCTAAGTTGGCGATATTATAGCCCAAACTTTCTTTACGGTCAAGCATGTCTTTGAGCTTCTTCCCTTTTGAATCGAGCACATAGCTCAATTTTACAAGCTCTACCTGCTGGTGCACATATATGAGCGCCACAAGCGTTACTGTCATTATAATAATAAGAGACCTAAAAAGCTTCATGAAACATTACATCCTTTCTGCTACCCTGAGTTTTGCGCTGCGTGAGCGCGGATTCGATACGATCTCTTCGTGCGACGGCTGGACCGGCTTTTTTGTAATGATCTTGAGTATGCCGAGCCCCGCGTATCCTTTAAAAAGATTTTTGACTATCCTATCCTCTAACGAATGGAAAGATATGACACAAACCCTCGCCCCAAGATCGAGCGAGGATACTATCTTCTTTAAAGCTTCTTCCAGGCTCCCGAGCTCATCGTTCACGGCTATCCTTATAGCCTGAAAAGTCCTTGTAGCCGGGTCTATCCTGCTTTTCCTATTCTTATACCCGATCGCTTTGTGTACTATCTCAGCAAGTTCAAAAGTCGTTTCGATCGGTCTCTCTTTTCTTCCGGCTACTATGTGCCGGGCGATCCTGTTGTGAAATCTCTCTTCCCCGTACTTCTCTATGATATCTGACAGCTCTTTTTCCTTATATTGGTTCACTATATCGTATGCCGTCACTTTCAGCCGCTTATCCATCCGCATATCCAGGCGGCTATTATGCTTTATGCTGAACCCCCCTGATTCGTTGTCGAGCTGATAAGATGAAACTCCCAGGTCGAACAAGGCGCCGTCAATACTGTTGATCCCTTCCTCCATCAATACTTTATCCGCATCCCTGAAATTGATATTAAATAATTTATAAGACCCTTTATGATCTGCCAGTTTCTTTTCAGCCTCCGCGAGCACCGAGATGTCCGCGTCGAGCCCTATCAATTTACCACCGGGCATTATCGCCTTGATCATCTCTCCGGCATGCCCCGCGGCTCCGGTCGTTGCGTCGAGAACGCAATCGCCCGGTTTCAGATCCAAAAATTTTATTGCCTCCTCCAGCATCACACTCTGATGCACTATATGCCCGCCACTCGTATTTATTAAGACCTGGTCAATATACTTACTTTGGTAAGATTCATCCTCTTGAGAACATAATTATCCATGCCGAAAAAGGCCGGGTCCCCGTTAAGGGCGCGTATCTTCTTAAGCCTTTCTATCAAAATATCAAGGCTATTATTTACGTTATAGGCCTCATTCGTCCTGCATCTTTTGCTAAGGCGTGTGCTCTTTGGACTCATATCCATAACACCTCCTTCCTCTATTCCTCCTGTACCAGCTTCTCTGCAATATCCTCGAACGACCCCGCTGAACTCTTATAGTATTCATTCCAGATATCTCTGGACCATATCTCTATACGGTTCGATACTCCTATTATAATTATGTCCCTTTTAATATCCGCATAATCTTTAAGGTATTTCGGGAGAAGGATCCTTCCCTGTTTGTCGCACTCAAGTTGAGACGCGCCGGAGAAATAGAGCCTGTTAAATTTTCTCGCTTCGGATTTCGTGAAGGAGATGGATTTGAATTTAGACTCCTGAGTCCGCCATTCACCTTCTGTAAATAAAAAGAGGCACTTGTCGAGCCCCCTGGTGACATATAATTTATCGATACTATATTCTTTGAAGAAATCGCGGAATTTGGAAGGGATGATGACCCTTCCTTTTTTGTCGATGCTATGTTCGTACTCGCCGTAAAACATCCTTGATTTTCCTCCATTTTACTCCACTTTACACCACTTCATGAGTTTGAGTATACACTATCCCCCCACCTTTGTCAAGCATCTGGGGCCTATCTTTTTCACCCCAGTTTTCCCGCCACCAGTCTTCTCATT
>JBAYFK010000227.1:0-2778 GCA_041667225.1 Candidatus Omnitrophota bacterium | reverse complement strand
TGTTCGATTCCGACACTGAGACACATGACATGAAACGCATAGTAGAATGGTCGGAGACTACGCGTACCGGGATAAAATCGGATCTGGGTTTCATACCGAAGCCGGGTGTCTGGGACAAGGTCTGCCGCGACCCGGACCTGTGCATGGGCGTCAATTGCATATTCAAGAACGACTGTTTCTATAAGAAGGCTAAGAAGTGCGAAAATAACGCCCATATATTGATAACGAACCATTCCCTTTTTTTCACTAACCTTGCTTCAGGCGGCCATGTCCTTCCGAAAGAATTTCACGCGGTAGTTTTCGACGAAGCGCACACCCTCGAAGAGGTGGCTGCAAGTTATCTCGGGCGCGAAGTGAATAATGCCCAGATCAGATATCTTTTTAATTCTATATATAATCCAAAAGCGAATAAGGGCACTCTCACCAGGTTCAAGGGTAAGGGCCTCATCGTCGACATCGTAAAAGACGATCTCGCAGCCGCCCGCGCGGCAGCCGATCGATTTTTCAGCGATGTGTCCGAAGTGATGGCGCATAAGAGCGACGTGAAGAGGATACGGACGAAGAATATCGTCATCGATCATTTAGGCGGCCCCCTCGGAAAGCTTGCGGCATCGCTCAAAGAACTTACCGCGTATGCCGAAAAGGCGGAGGACGAGTTATTGTTAAAATCTTATGCCAAAAAATGTACCGAGATAAAACGCTCCGTCTCCTATATATTGAGCATTGCGAAGAGTAACCACGTATATTGGATAGAGTCCTCCCGGGGACGCGCGGGTATGAGATTTTCGCTCTTCGCTTCTCCCATAGAGATCGCTGAAGAACTGAATACCCAGCTCTTCAGCAAGATAAAGCCGATCGTCCTTACATCGGCTACGTTGACTACGGGCGGGACGTTCGATTTTATAAGGAGCCGCCTCGGCGTGCAGGGCTGCGATGAGCTGTCGCTCGACTCGCCGTTCGATTATGGCAGAAACGTGCTTCTTTATCTGCCCAGGAATATACCGGACCCTGCGAGGGACCCGAAGGTATTCCAGGAAGGCGTGCTGGAGCACATCAAAGAGATCCTCGGCGTAATGGAGGGTAGGACTTTCATATTGTTCACCAACTTCAGGATGCTTAACGGCGTATATAACGAATTGAAGTCGTGCGGTATGGGGATAGATCTTTTACGTCAGGGAGATAAAGGGCGGTACGAGCTGTTGGATGACTTTAAAAAGAATCCCAGATCGGTGCTCTTGGGCACTAATACCTTCTGGCAGGGGGTGGATGTTCCGGGCAGGGCGCTTGAATGCGTCATCATAACCAAGCTACCGTTCTCAGTGCCGGATGATCCGCTGACAGAGGCAAGGACCGAGCTTATAGATTCAAAAGGTAAGAATCCGTTCCTTGAGTACCAGGTACCTCAGGCGATCATGATGTTCAAACAGGGGTTCGGGAGACTGATAAGGACAAAGACCGATAGGGGAGTGGTCGCCGTTCTAGACCCCAGGATACGCACGAAATACTACGGCAGGTCGTTCATCAATGCGCTGCCCAAGTGCAGGAGTACGGCAGGGATCGAAGAAGTGAGGGAATTCTTCGCCGGACAACATCATTTACTTTCCGAGAACGTTTTTGGTATAATAAAAAGCTAATAGAAAGGGGTGCTGTATGAACAGAACAGCAAAGATTTTCATTCTCGCGGCGTGCATATGCGCGGCTGTGAGCGTTAATGCGTTCAGCGCGGAAGAGGCGAAGGTTGAAAGCGCGGTATCTGAAGCCGTCGTTACGGAAGCGGTCGTCACCGAAACGGTCTCTTCGGAGATCGCGGCAAAGGTCGAACCCGTTAAAGCTATGAAACCGGTAGTAGCGGATGAATATTTGATGATAGATGTCAATGCCGACGGCACGATCACCGTTGAAGAGTATGTAGTATTCCTTGAAAAGCGCAATGCAGGCAGCGCAGCAAAGACCGGCAAGGAAGAGCTTACGACCGTTGTAAAAGGCAGATTTGAGAAGATGGATATAAATAAGGACGGCATCATCACTCGCGAAGAGTATGGCGCGTTCTGGGTGAAATAAGAGAAGAGTTTGATGACTTTGAGTCAGTAATTGAGTTTACTCGGTTTAAGGTCCTTCGCCGCCAGAGTTAGGTTGTGGCGGTAGACTTTAAGGTCCTTCACCGCTAGAGTGAGACTATGGCGGTTCAGGATCGCTCGCCCGAGTGAGATTGTAGCGAGCGGAGAGATGGCTGAGCGGTTGAAAGCGCACGCCTCGAAAGCGTGTGATCCCTTCGGGATCCCAGGGTTCGAATCCCTGTCTCTCCGCCAAATTTTGCTTTGCAAAATTTGGCGAGATCTCGTCAAAAACAATTTTGCTCTGCAAAATAGTTTTTGACGGATCCGCCTGAGTTATCTCGGAGAAAATAAAGATTGGCGAGACCTCGCCAAAATTTCAGAGAAATTTTGGCGGGTCCGCATAACAAAAACTCTGGTTTTTAGAAATGGCGAGATCCGCATGAGTTACTTCTATTTTAGACGGGACTTGTTACGGTCCTATGAGGTTTGAAAGAGACCACGACATCGCAGTTGCCGAGATCAGATATTATATCCTTCTCTAATTTATTCGCCAGCCTTTCCGTTTCAGCAAGAGTGAGGCTGTCCTTTCCGGTAAAGACCACATCGAGGAATATTTTCTCCCCGGCTTTTCGTATCCTTATCCTGTGAACTCCGAGAGATTCATGCGTGTGAGCATGCACGGCTTTTTTGATCCTGCTATGTACATCTTCCGCAGGGACCG
>JBAYFK010000226.1:0-2780 GCA_041667225.1 Candidatus Omnitrophota bacterium | reverse complement strand
GATCGGTTGAGGTTCTCCCGGGAGTCCTCAACCTTACGCTCGTCCTGAATAAAGGCGCGGCGTTCGGGCTCTTCAAGCATCAGACGATGCTCTTCGCGGCCTTATCCGTCCTTGTAATAATTTTTATAATTTATTACACGTTAAGTAAAAAGATGACAGACCGCGCTTTGCTCGTCGCTCTCGGCCTTGTCCTGGGAGGAGCGGTCGGAAATCTTATAGACAGGGTACGGCTGGGTTATGTGATAGATTTCCTGGATGTTGGTATCTGGCCGGTATTTAATATAGCGGACTCGTGTATAACCGCGGGCGCCGCGCTCCTGATCCTGAAAATGTTCTTGAGGAAGACGGATAATGCACCCCATATTAGCTAAGATAGGGCCGTTCAATATATATTCTTACGGGGTTATGGTCGCGATCGGTTTTGGGCTGGCCTCTTTTCTTATTTACAGGAACGCGGCCCGTTTCAATCTTAACAGAGACAGGGTGCTGGATCTGTCTCTCCTGATCCTGCTCTCAGGCCTGGTTGGCGCCAGGCTTCTTTATATCCTCCTGAATATAAAATATTACGTACAGAATCCTGTTGAAATACCGGATATAGCCAAAGGCGGGCTTGTATGGTACGGTGGGTTTTTACTCGCCACATTAGCTGCCGTCTGGTACATTAAAAAGAATAAGATAGATTTCTGGCTCGTTACGGATCTCTTCGCACCGTATATTGCCCTGGCGCAGAGCTTCGGCCGGATAGGGTGTTTTTTCAACGGCTGCTGTTACGGCATTACCGATGCGCTTGGCAGGCAGTATCCGATACAGCTCTACGCGTCGCTGGCCCTTTTTGTGATATTTCTTATACTTCTGGTATGGCAGCGCATACCTCACTTTAAAGGGGCGATATTCCTCGGGTACTGTATCTTGTATTCTTCCAAGCGTTTCATGATAGAATTCTTCAGAGGGGATAATCCGAAAGACGTGATGGGACTGACGATATCCCAGGCGTTGAGTATATCGATATTCATCGTATCCCTTATACTGTTCGTGCGGAAAGGCATCGAGTGGAAAAAATATTTAGAGTCGAAGTGACCGATAGGAGTAAAGGAGAAAGGCTCGATAAATTTTTGGTTGACGAAGCTCTTAAGGAATTTTCCCGCGTATTTGTGCAGAAGCTGATTTCGGGAGGGAAAGTATTGATAGCGGGAGAGATCGTCAAGAGCCATCACAGGGTCATGCCCGGGGAGACGATAGTGATAACGGTTCCGGAGCCCGAAAAGTTCTATGTCGAAGCCGAGGAGTTACCAGTTGATATAGTGTACGAAGATGAACATCTCCTCATCGTCAATAAGTCCCAGGAAATGGTTGTCCATCCTGCGCCCGGTAACTATACAGGCACTCTCGTCAACGCCCTTCTGTGGCACTGCAAAAATCTTTCCGGTGTCGGAGGGGTGCTTAAGCCCGGGATAGTCCACAGGATAGATAAAGGCACATCGGGGATACTGGTGGTGGCAAAAAGCGACGCAGCCCACAGGTCCTTGGCCAGGCAATTCAAGAATAAGACTACAAAACGTATCTATGTTGCGGTGGTGAGAGGCGTCGTCGAACTTGATAACAGCATAATAGAACTTCCTATTAGCAGGTGCTCGTACGACAGGAAGAAGATGGCGGTGAATTTTAACGAGGAAAAGATAGCGATAACCAAATATAAGGTCATCGAAAGGTTCAAAGACTCGACCCTTCTTGAAGTCACTCTCGGCACGGGCAGGACCCACCAGATACGCGTACACATGGCATACATAGGTCATCCGCTCGTAGGTGACGAGAAGTACGGCTCGAGGGCGCCTATCGGCAGGCCGGCCCTTCACGCCAGGATGCTCGGTTTTGTCCACCCGGGTACAAAAAAATATGTGGAGTTCTCAAGTGATCTGCCGAAAGATATGCAGGAGCTTATAGATGCATCAAGGAAAAAATGATCCGCCGGTCAGGTTGTTCGGCGAGATAACCTTGCCGGGCGATAAATCCATATCGCACAGGGCCGTTATGCTGGGCGCGCTGGCCAATGGGCGCACTACCGTAAAAGGCGTCCTCGACTGCGACGACTGTAATTATACGATACGCGCATTTAAGGATATGGGTGTAGCTATAGAAAAGAAGGACGGCGTCACTACCATAGAAGGTAAAGGGCTTAAAGGGTTGAGAAAACCCGCACAGCCTATCAACGTCGGCCAGTCCGGCACTAGCATGAGGATCATCGCGGGTATTTTGGCCGGCCAGGATTTTGATTCCACCATTACGGGTCACGATCAGCTCCTCTCAAGGCCTATGAAGAGAGTGGTCGAGCCTTTATCTCTTATGGGCGCGGATATTAAGGCGCGTGACGGCGAGTATCCGCCTCTCGTCATAAAAGGGGGAGCCGTCCACGGGATAGATTATGATATGGCCATACCGAGCGCTCAGATTAAGTCCGCGATATTATTTGCCGGCCTCTATTCTAAAGATGCCGTCAGGGTCAAGGAAAAATTCAGGTCGCGCGACCATACCGAACGTATGATGAAGTATTTCGGCGCGGATATAAAAGTGAGGGGCAAATACGTGACGCTAAAAGGCTTACGTGAGCTGGAGCCTAAAGACCTTGAGATACCGGGCGATATATCAAGCGCCAGTTTCTTCATAGCCGCAGCTATCATACTTAAAGGTTCCAGGATAAGGATAAATAGGGTCGGTATAAATCCTACGAGGGCCGGGATAATAGAGATATTGAAAGAGATGGGAGCCTCTTTAAAGATATTGAG
>JBAYFK010000225.1:0-2789 GCA_041667225.1 Candidatus Omnitrophota bacterium | reverse complement strand
TGCTGAACAGATCATCGTAGGCAGGCATGAGCTCGCGCATCTCGATATCTTCAATATAGATGAGTTCGTATCTAACGAATTAAGGAACAGGAAGATCGACCGTTTGACCGCAGAGATCACGGGAATAGAGACAGTTGCTCCGGATATAAGGGATTCAGCTGTAGCCAGGTTCGGAGCGGATGCGTACGCAATGTGGGAAAGATGGATGGGCGCGGGCAAACCTGTGAATGATTCCCTGGAAGAGTTCATAAATAGCCAGCCCGGCTGCGATGTCAGGCCCTTGCTAGCCAAGATAGACGTCCTTGTCAGCGAAGTGCGCAAGACCGGCACAGCATATCAGGCGAAGGCTGCCAATCTTTCTGAACTACGCAGGATCGTGGACGAGAACGAAGGAGTAACAGAGGTTATTGCTATCACTAACGGCGGCGACAAGCAGATCGCTGAAACGGAACTTACCGCAGCGGCGCCGGGGATATTCCGCAAGGATGGAACCGCAAAGATCATGGCGCATGAAGAAGTGACGCGCCGCGGACAGCTTCTAGGATTGCTGGACGCATATCGCGCGTGGAAAGCCCAAAATGGCGAGTTCGACAGGGATAGCGTCAGTTTAGGTATAATGATGCCCGGTAAAGGAACTAGGACAAGCCCGTTCACACAACGTAGGCACGGCATAAAGCCTTTTATAGAGATGCTCGTCAGGCCCGAACATGTGGACAGATGGCTTTCCGGAGCCGAAGCATCACTTTATACATGGAACCTTGTAGCCGGACACCTGAAACGTCTTGGTTTCCGTGGCATGGCATGGAAATGGGGAGATGAGCCGCAGATAGCGTCTAACCTGCTTTCTGAATTAGAAAGATCAGAAGTCGACCTGACAGGCGCGGATATAGTCCGTTTTGGTTCGAAGTCGCTCGTGACCCCTGACCTTGCAGAGAATAAAGAATGGCTTAGCGCTAAAACTAACGGCGACTTGAGCGGATGGGCCCGCCGCCGCGAAAGATCGGCGTTACTTGAGAAACTCGGCATAGAAAATACACCCGATGCTACGGCCATGGTACATATAGGCAGCCCCGCTTTTTCGTACATCTTTTTGGAGCAGGCGGAGAAGATATTCAGCGGCACAGCGCTTGAAGGCAAATGGATCGATGTCGATGGTTTCCTGATCGAGGCGCTGACGCTTTCAGAAGAAGATTTCAAAAAAGAAGTCGGAGCGGACGAAGTGCTCAGGCAGTGCCCTGATTTCTACAAGAGATGCCAGCTCCTTAAGGCGGCTATCAATGCGGAGAAGGCAAGGCTCGGGTTGCCCGTAAAAGAAGATGGGGCCCTAGCCATAAAGGTCATAGATTTCGGAGATAAGCTTTACTGGGGCGACATCGGACAGCTTACGAAGATGCGTCAGGCTATTTATGAAGTCGCAGAAGATTCTCCTAACGGTGAATTCGCCAGGAATCTTGCAAATATGGATGATATAGAACTTGATGAATTCGGCAACCGCATCGTCGGAGATTGCGTCTATCCGAAAGACGGCAGCGTGCGTAACAGCGTACTTGTCGACACCAAGATATACGGCGCATGCGACATTACCGGTGCAGTACTCGTCAATTCAAACCTCGGCAATGTAAGCATAGGCCAGGGGTCGGTCGTTTATGGATCGAACGTATATGCGCTCACTATGGGTGAGAGAGCATTTTCATACTATTCAGTAGGCGAGGATCTTGCGATAGCGACCGATTGGGTGCATACAAGCATCCCGAAGAACCTCGCTAACGTAAGCGAGGGGCTTGAGGATATCTATGCCGACAGCACGGTCAATGTAGGGGCGGATGATAATTACAAGAAGCCGGCTTTCGGCAATACGCGCTCTTTCGAGAAACTGCAGGCAGATATGCGCCAGCGCGCCATATCTCCGGAGAGCATCGAAAAGAACGTAGTAGATACTTACGTTTCGAATCAGGGAGGCTTGGTCGACCGTATGAAGGAACTGGCTCGCATGCAGGCAGAGCTTAGTGAAAATCTCCGCTGGTACGATGCGCACACAAAGCCGCTCTCATTCGGTACGAGCGGTTTACGCGCTCTCGACCCGCAGATGACGGACATGGAAGTCTTCGTGAATACGCTCGGCGCTTTACGATATTTGCAGTCCATACCTGTAGAGAAAGGCGGTATCAGGGCCGGCGACGCAGTCATGCTTGCCGCAGATCACCGTCCAAGTTCTCCCAGAATAGTAAAAGCAGTCGCTGCTGCTATCGTTGCAGCCGGATGTAAAGTAGACTGGTGCGGCAACATCGCGTCACCTTCCGTCATGTACTACGGTATGTACGCAGGTTCGCGCGGCATGGCGAGTATCATGATCACGGCAAGCCACAATCCCTACTACTTCAATGCGCAGGGCGAGCCGACGTACGGTTATAACGGAGAGAAGATCAATGAAGCGATCAATGAGCTGCTTAAGAGAGAAGAGAAACCTCTCCTGAAATACGTGCAGCTTACCAGGCTCCTTGAATACGCAAAACTCAATAGCCAGCTGATGTTCGAGAGGAATGGGAGCTTCAAGTCGGCGGATGACATGGATGCGGCAGGAAAAGCTCTGATAGACGAGGTTACAAAGGCGCTCGAGAATGAGAACACCGCGGCCAGAACCGATTATATTAAGCGTTATACGGAAGCCTTCGGCAAAGTATTCGACGGTGAAGAGATAATATTATGGCAGCAGACGGCTGTCGGACGCGATCTGATCAAAGAGATATTCGACGAGCTCGGCGCCAAAGTGGTCCCGATGGATAAGAGGG
>JBAYFK010000224.1:0-2795 GCA_041667225.1 Candidatus Omnitrophota bacterium | reverse complement strand
TATGCGATATATCCAAAAAGACCTCTGAGCATATCTTAAGATCAGAATCGACGAACATATCGAGCGTGTAATTCACGGCGCCTTCGACAGAATTTTCTATAGGCACTACGCCGTAATCCGCCCTCTCCTTCTCAACTTCTGAAAATACATCCCTTATCGTCTCGCAGCCGCTGTAATTTACACTCGACCCGAATTTTTTCATGCTGGCAAGATGTGTGAACGTAAATTCAGGCCCCAGGTAAGCTATGCTGAGAGGTCTTTCCAGCTGCAGCGCTCCGGACATAATCTCCCTGAATATTGCCGTCACCGCTTTGTCGGACAACGGCCCATCATTTCCGGCTACGATCTTCCTGTAAACTTCCACTTCCCTGTCCGGTACATAGATAGGGTGCTTATGTTTTGCTTTTACCTTCCCTATCTCTAAGATGATCTTGGCGCGCTTGTTCAGAAGCGCCAATATAGCGGAATCGATAGAATCAATTCGTTCCCGGAATTTCTTCAGGTCCATTTTCCTTCTCCTTATCAGCTATAGCGCCAACGCCCTGTTCTGAGGCCGTATCCGAAGGGATGTCCTCGCCGGAACTTTCCTGAACCGGTCCGGCATCCGCTGCGGCAGGCTTATCTTCCTCGAGTTTTCCAGTTCCTTTATCAATAACCTGGGTCTTCTCCATTTCCTTTATAAAATCTAGATCAGCTTCCTGGAATTCCTTCAAATTGGGCAGTTCATCAAGCGATTTCAATCCGAAATGTATGAGAAACTCGTTAGTCGTGCCGTAAAGAATAGGCCGCCCGGGGCCTTCGGCCCTGCCTTTGATCTTAATGAGGACGCGGTCCTCAAGAGTATTTATAACGCCGTCTACATTGACCCCGCGGATAGCCTCTATCTGGTTACGCGTTATCGGCTGTTTATAGGCTATGATCGCGAGAGTTTCCAGCGCAGGCCCCCTCAATTTATCCGGCGGCCTCTTGTAGAGCTCCGTGATCCATTTCGAATATATCGGATCGGTCATCATCTGATATCCGCCGGCTATCTCTTTTATGATGAAGCTCCTGCCGGTCGCGGCATACTCTTTATTCAAATCGTCCATTGACGCTTTTATATCTGCGATCTCGGCATCCTTCAAGACATCCCTCAAAGTATCCGGCGCCAACGGCCTGTCGCTGACAAATAACAGCGCCTCTACTATCCTCTTTATTTCATCTCTTTCCATATCTCGTATCCTTTTTTGATCAGGCCGTCTCGCTGCCCGTCGACGGCTTCATGGCTTCCGTATTCCTGATGATCTCTATATCCTCAAAGGCTGCTGACTGCCTTATTATGACTTCTTTAAGCCTGATCAGCTCCAGAAGCGCCAAGAATATCGTTATTATCTCGATCTTGTGTTTCGCCGCCTTAAAGAGGTCCAGAAAAAATAACGTGGGTTTTTCGACGAGCATATGCAAGATGTCATGTATCTTTTCGGAAACGGTAAATTCGTCCTTTATAACCTCATGGAATATATCACGAGGTATCTCTTTAAGGACTTTTGTAAAAGCCGTTATGAGGTCGAAAAGACTAGCCTCAAAGAACTCATCGCCCTTGAATTTAGACTCTTCCTCTTTGCTCAATCCCACCCTGGCAAAAAAATGTTTCTGGGTAGCTTCCATCTGCGAAAGCTCAGTCGCCGCTTCCTTGAATTTCTTATACTCCAGAAGACGCGCCACGAGTTCCGCCCTGGGATCCTCCTCGTCCTGTTCGAGCTCCACCTGGTCCGGCGGAAGCAGCATGCGCGATTTTATGTGCATCAGCGTCGCAGCCATGACGAGGAACTCCCCCGCGATATTCAGGTCCAGGAGCTGCATGAGTTCCAGATATTCCAGGTACTGGTCCGTGATCTTAGAGATCGGGATGTCGTAGATATCTACTTCTTCTTTTTTTATAAGATAGAGCAGTAGATCGAGCGGGCCTTCGAATACGTCCAACTTTACTTTATATGTCATTTATTTAAACCGCCAGATTGATCAGCTTTTTAACTTCGTGCATCGTCTTGGATGCCGCCTCACGCGCCTTGAGCGCTCCATCTTTCAGTATGGCTTCTACCTTGGAGTCCGTAAGCTCTTTTCTCTTCTTCTGTATCGGCTCCAGACGCTCTGCAATTACATTGGCAAGCCGCTTTTTGCATTCCGTGCATCCGACGAGAGCGCCTTCGCACCAGTTCCTGACTTCTTCTCTTTTAGCCGCATCCGTGAACGTCTGGTAATAGCTGAATACGGTACATATGGATGGGTGGCCTTTATCCGTAAGCTTTATCCTCTCCGGATCCGTTATCATCTTCGACACTCTTTTTAGTATGATATCCGGCTCGTCTGAAAGAGATATAAAATTATCCAGGGATTTCGACATCTTTCTATTGTCGAGGCCCAGCAATTTTGGTGTAGACGTAAGGAGGGGTTCGGGCTCCGGAAAAATATCCGCCTTATAAAGAAGCTTGAATTTTCGAATGATCTCGCGCGTCAATTCAAGATGGGGCAGCTGATCGACCCCTACCGGAACTGCATTCGCTTTATATACCGCAATATCAGCGGCCTGCAGAACGGGATAACCTAAAAATCCGTAAGTCGTAAGATCCCGGCCCGTAATATCCCTGAGCTGCTCCTTGTAAGTCGGGCATCTTTCAAGCCATGACAAAGGGGTCAATGTAGAGAATACCATGGCCAATTCGAGATGTTCGGGAACGTGCGATTGAACGAACAATACGGATCTTTCCGGGTCTACGCCCGCCGCGATGATATCACGGGCCACCTCGATCGAATTG
>JBAYFK010000223.1:0-2796 GCA_041667225.1 Candidatus Omnitrophota bacterium | reverse complement strand
CGTCGGAATCTTTCGACATATCGGGCGAGACGCCGTCAATACCGTAAGTGCCCAGAACCTTCTCGACGAAATCTGAATATCCGTCACTATCGGCATCTGCTGTCAACTTGCTAAGGGCATTGGCCCCCGTAATGTCGCCACCCATCAATCTCTCAAGAAGATCGGACACTCCATCGCTATCGGAATCCTGAAGTTCTGACTCGAGCGAAGGCTGGCTGCTTTTGCGCATCGGATCCGTACCCATGAGTATCTCTTCGAGATCTCCATAGCCGTCGCCGTCGGAATCCGCTTTAGTGTTGTCGAGCCCGTAAAGTTTTTCAAAATAGTCTGTCACACCGTCTGAATCTGAGTCGACCGAATAATTGGGTTTGTCTTCTATGTCGTTCGGATCCGAACCGGCCTCAAGCTCTTCCCTGTCGCTGAACCCATCGCCGTCCTGGTCAGCCTTGGACGGGAAAGGATCCTGCTCATCTACTAAACCGTCGCCGTCCGAATCTACGAGCTCCGCGGCAGTCATCGCTGCTCCCCAGAACGTCGCGCTCCTCTCAAGCCCGTCGCGAACTCCGGCATCATCCGCCCGCTTATTACCCCGATAATAATATACGGTCGTGTCTCTCACCGTTTCTCCATCACGATAATAATTGAGTGTAAAGTCCGCCAGTTCTTCGCTGCGCTTCGTTGAGGGTTTGAACCTGTAGTAAGTTTCCGATTTCTTGGCCGCGTCGTCTTTGAGGGTTCCGTTAGTGTTAAGGGCATCACCCCAATACGTTATCGTTTTTTCGAGCCTGTCGGTGTCTTCAGTCTGTGCCGCGCGTTTTCCGCCTTCGTACAGAGACACCGTAGTGTCTTTTACCGTTTTGCCGTCCATGAAGTATGTGACAGCATAATCCTGGACTTCTTCGCCTTTCAGACGGTATCTTGTGTGATAGAAAACCTGGGAGGATTTTATTCCGGCTGCCAGTTCTAAGTCGTCGACCGACCCGTCAGTATTTTTATCGAGATTGCCGTAATAAGTCGCGGCGCTGGAGAGACAATCCCTGTAGTTCGAGTCCTTGGCCCTATTACCATCTAAATAAAAATAAACTATAGTTTTTGTAACATCGCCGTTCGCGTCGTACAGTACCATGTAATCGGCCGTCTCTTCTCCGGCGTTCCTGTGCAGGTCATCATACACAAGCATTGAAACTTTGCGCGCATTGTCCAGTATGCCGTCGCCGTTCGCGTCGCCATCAAGTTCGTTAATAAGCCCGTCGTCATTTATGTCGGTCGCGATCGCATTCCCTCTGTAGGTCACCTGCCTGGACTTCGAGTACCGGTACTCCTGATCCGTTACGCCTCCGGCGCGTTTACCGTCTTTGTAATAATAAACTGTCGTTTCGGTCACCGTGCCCTGGTAATAACTTTCGGAATAATCGGCCACCTCTTTGTTCTTATCGCCGGCAAATACTGTTTTCTGGATAAGCTGCCCTTGAACCGATTCTTCAGAATTGGTCTCATAAAGAAGCGCGCTTATGAGCGCGTTGTTTGAGTCGTACTTGTAATCGCGTCTGTAAGTTATACTACCATCGTTGCCGTAATATATTGTCTTAGTTAGACGATTGTCATCGCCGAGCCCGGTATACAGGCTCTTCTCGACGAGCCGGTCCTGTCCTGACGAAACATCGAATTTTCTCGTCTCCGCAAGTTCTCCCGTCGCCGAGTAAACATAGTCGATGCGGTACTTCGCCTCATAGGTCTCGCCGGCAGTAAGCCTGTAACCAAGCAATATGGTCTGGATCTTTTTGTTGTCGGGATCGCCGAAATACATCACGACCTGGGTTTGCCTGTCTGCGCTGGGCCCGGCCTCGTCGGTGTACGCCACCCAGTATTTTACTCCCATTTCATCGACCTTCTCTTCCGCGTTGCCCATCCAGCGCGCTATGTCCGTACGAGTAACATCATAGGTCGTAATATTGGACAGGTCTCCGGGATTGACGTAATTATAATCGTTCATGTTATGCGCGGTTTCTTCATCGTTTGGGTTAGTCATCGTGTAATCGGCGAATTTATTGGTACCTGCGCCGCCCTCACCGCCGCCTTTTTTCTTCTTGAGGTTCCAGTCGTCGTCCTTATCTCCCATATCGAGCTTTCTTCTCAGCTTATCCTGCAGCGCCCAAAGGAGGTCCTCAGACCCCTGTTTTTGCTTTATGATATCTTCGTGCTTTTCCTGCTGCTCCTGAACATAGCCCGGAGAGAATTTATTGACAGTATCTTTCTCGTTATATGTTGGTAATAGATTTTCAGCCCCTGATTTCTTCTTATCGTAATATAATTCATCATAATTAGTAACAAGGGTCTCAAGCTCTTTCGACTCGTCCTTGACAAGATCTTTGAAGTT
The DNA here is from genome assembly GCA_041667225.1 of Candidatus Omnitrophota bacterium. Lineage (GTDB taxonomy): Bacteria > Omnitrophota > Gorgyraeia > 2-01-FULL-45-10 > 2-01-FULL-45-10 > JBAYFK01. Next base: position 419 of record JBAYFK010000223.1, on the reverse strand, counting down.
TTTGAAGGCGGGTTCTTCTTTCGCGGCCGAGCTTACGGCTCCTGCATACGGTGTCATCCCGGCATAAAAGAAATCGCCGGCCCAGGATATGTCGTACCAGAGGAACGTCATAACCAGGATGGCGGCGATAACTCTCACCCAGATCCTTTTTTCCGTATAGTAGAAGTCGATCATCTTATTTCAGCCTTTTATAATACTTTTTTAAAATTTGTAAAAACAAGTCAAAAAAAAATTTGGGTATTCCGCATTAATATCAATCACATATAGAATATATCATAATATATATATATTGTCAAGGGACGATGTTAAACTTTTTTGTACCTTAACAAGCTTGTTTACTCATAGTTTCTCTCAAACTAAGTCGTAAAATTGACTGACAAAATATCCACAGGATCCTCAAAATTATTTGAAAAATAAAT
>JBAYFK010000222.1:0-2800 GCA_041667225.1 Candidatus Omnitrophota bacterium | reverse complement strand
GTCCCTTATAATTTATTATTTCTTACGCATGCCAAAAAATATTTCTTTTACCTTGATAGGGCCAACCACGCGAGCAAGCTCGATCGCAGCACAGTAAAACAGGATCAATATGATGAGCCATATCTCCCTCGCCCAGAAAGCGGGCCAGACTACGTCGGTCTTTAAATGTTCGCAGCCGATAGCTATGCTGCCGTACTTATGCGATTGGTGGAGCAGTTCCTCGATGGAGAGAAAGAAAAAAGTGAGCATACCGAAGACGACCGTCTTCAAAGCGACGTTCCAGACAAGGGGCTTGCCCGGATACAGATTAAGGAACGGCAATTTATCGGATATCAGGATAGCCTTCGCTACGATAAGCGCTCCGATCACGGCAACGGCCGTGGAATGAACTGTTATATCGTAGGCTCTGAGCGTCAGCGCTCTTGTCACTACAAGGACATGGAACATGATAAGGAAAAATACGAACGCCGGCAGTATCTCCAGGAATCCTTTTTTAATACGGGCAAAGATATTATTCATGTATTCATCTCTCTTTTGTAAAATTATACGCTTCGGGAGGGAAAATATAAAGGGAAATAAGGTCGGGATATGAGGCCAGGGGGTTAAATACTCTGCCCCAGTATCGCTCCTGCCCGAAATGCGAGGAAACCGAATACGACACTCAATAAGACGTTCGTCACGGCTGCCGTCATCTCGCCCGCCGACATGAGCCTGTCGGTATCGAGCATAAAGGCCGAGAATGTAGTGAACGCCCCGCAGAACCCGACTATAAAGAACATCCTGGTATTGGTCGCGGCCATGAAACGGCTCCCGGCGAACGACGCGAGAAACCCGGCCGCAAGACACCCGGCAACATTCACAGCGAACGTACCGTACGGGAAAACATTACCGAACGAGCGGCTCATGACACCGGAGATGGCGTACCTCGCTACAGTCCCGATAGCGCCTCCCGTTACAAGATAGATAAGTTTAGTCATCACTATTCCCTTTCTAAAAAAATAAAAACCTCTACCGTTATATGGTAGAGGTCATCAGCCCGCGTAACATACTGAGCATTTAATGGCGAACCTCATCGCCGGGTAATATTATAATATAGTCTGCTTATTTTGTCAAGGGATCCTATAAAGGGATGTTTTTAGTGGCGTTTACTTTTGGGTGTTGCTTCCGCTTGTATGGTCCTAGGGACGTTTTCGAAAACCATCTCAAAACTGTCCCTAAAATTTACCTATATCTGCCCACAGGGACAGTTTTAATCTTAATTTTGAAAACGTCCCTGCAATTACGTTGGGGTGGCGGCAAGCGGAAGACAGATACAAACCTTCCACCGCTTAAGAATCGAAATTCTATACGCTGATCTTATCGAATTCCTCGATAGTGATCGCGGGGAAGCTTGTAAAGCTTATACCGGTCAGCTTGTCTAATGCGATGGATGCCTTCATAACATCTGCAACAGCCGGAAAATCAGTTATCAGCACTATGTCGTATTTACCCAGAAGCGCGTACATTGAATCTACCTTACCACCGGATCTCGCTATTGCTTCGAGCGCTTTCTTCGTCCTGTCGGGCGAGATACCATTCATAGCGGCCTGCGAATACTTTCCGTACATAAAAAACTTAGCCATAAACCCCTCCTTTTGGTTAGAGCCTAAATAAAATACTCAGAAACAGTCTCGAGGACATTTGCGCGGGTTATTATGCCGACGAGATGTTTACGATCGTCGACTATAGGGATGCAGCCATATTTCTCCCTGATCATCGCATCAAGGGCGGTCCCCAATGTATCGTCCGGCGAAAGGGTAAAAACATCTCTTGTCATCACTTGCTTCAATATGTGAGCGTCCAAACTATCCTTTACATACATCAATTCACCATCTTGTGTCATGCGCGGAGATTCGATACGGTATAGGTCCCTTTGAGTGACGATGCCCTTCAATATCCCATTATCATCGACGATAGGAAGATGGCGGATGTCATAGGTCTTGAACATATCCCACGTCCTGCTAAAAGGCTCGCCGATATTAATTACGTGCGGCTCTTTTATCATGATCGTTTTCAGGAATATTTTATATAACTTGTCCATATTCTCTTTATCTTCCCCACTCTACCTGGCCGTTCCTGACGTTATATACGGCGGTCACTATTTTAAGCTTGCCGGAGTCGACGAGGCCCCTGATGATCTGGCTCCTGAAGAGAAGATCCGACTTCACCTGAAGCGTATTATTTTTGATAGCGTCATATATCAGGATATCACCTGACCAGGTCGGGTGCAGGCTCCTTATCTTTGCCACAACGGGTTCTATCTCCTTCTGTATATCGCGGATATTGCCTTCGAGGGGCGTACCTTTTACCGCCGCTGTGACGGCGCCGCATTCCGTGTGGCCCATGATCACTATTAACGGAACTTTAAGATGTTTCGCCGCGTATTCGATGGAGCCCATCACGGTATTGTCGGCAGCGATATTACCCGCTACGCGTACGACGAAGATGTCGCCGATGCCGCGGTCGAATATGGTCTCGACGGGGACCCGAGAATCCGAACACGCAAGAATGGCCGCAAACGGTTCCTGGCCGTTCAGGGCGGTATCCTCCCTCTGCGCGCTCGTTACATTAGGCTGGCGCATCCTCATGTCGACGAATCTGCCGTTACCTTCAGTGAGTAACTTCAGCGCCTCGTCCGCTTTTATCGCCTCGCCGGCCGAGAGCGGCATTGATAATGCCAAGCAAAGGAACGATGCTGTTATAAAACAGGAAAGATATTTTACAATGTATTCCAAGCTCTTTTTATTGGGCGGCGGAGAAG
>JBAYFK010000221.1:0-2800 GCA_041667225.1 Candidatus Omnitrophota bacterium | reverse complement strand
CTGCAATAACCGACTTCGGGGAATATTATAGGTTTATCGACCTTGGCCTGGAATTCTTCTATCTCTTTTATCCACGGTTCCCAGCCTTTTTTGATCTCTTCGAGGGTGGGCCTATCCTTATCCGAAAGCGGGAAATACGCATCTATACCTACATAATCCATCTTATCCCAGAACTTCACATGCTGGAACTCTTCGCTCCAGTTGGCGGCATAAGTGAGAGGGCCTTTATACACCGCTTTGACCGGCGCTATGACCTTGCTGTTCCACAGGTCTTCTTTTATAGTGGCTACCGAAGTGAGCTCTGTGCCGATGCAATAAAGTTCTACATTATATTCCTGAGCTATCTGAGCATAGTGAAGTATGAAATCGCCGTAGCTTTCGAACCATTTATCCCAATCCGGCTCCGCTACGCACGCTATCTCGCCGCGCCATCCTCCGCCTGAGCTGTCGAGGACATCCAGGTGGGGTTTCAGCATGACTTTCATACCGAGCGAATGCGCCAGCTCTATGGCATGGATGATACTCTCATCGCTGGCAGTCTTAGGTGTGGAGAATATGCTTGTCGTATAACACTTGTCCTGATACCAGTTTACAACTATAGCCACCCACTTGGTCCCGATCTTCGCGAGCTCTTTCAGAGATTCATCGCTTCCCTGAGACGAATATCTTTCCTTGGTCCATGTAGCGTAGCACATACCTTTTTGAAATTCGTATTTGGACCTGTCAGGAGCGCATCCTGAGGCCATGGCATCTTCAGTAAATATGAAACCGGCCGCAAGTAAAAACAGGCATGCCATACCTGTGATCCTGACCATTATATTTCTCTGTTTTGCCATTAGGGGTACCTTTTGAGGTTCTGTTTTCAGCTATAGTGTCGAATATTATACAATATTATATATATAAAATCAAAAGATAATTCCCCCCTCACCCTTTTACGGGTGCGGGGGGAATTTTAAAGCTGAATATTACTTCGTTTCAAGTCTTAAATTGTCTATATAGATAGGTCCTGCGTATTCCGGCTTCTTGTTGGACTCTACCCTTATAGCTACTTTACGCACATCTTTACGGAACTCATCGTCCACTACGGTCTTCTTCCAGTCTTCGCTTCCGGGAATTAGGCTGGCTGAGATGGTCGTCCACTGGTCAGGCAGTAACGGTACTGAGCGTGACATTTCGGTGAATTTCCAGTTCTCTCCAACTGTCAATATGATCTTGCCTTTTAACCCCTCAGGGGCATCTTTGGGCAGATATATATCGACAAGGATCGTCTTGTAAGGCGTCCAATCAAAATACTCGAAATCCTCTACAAGAGCTCCTGACCACATCTTACCGGGGAATGCTGTGACAACTTTAAGCGACTTTGCGCCTTCTTTGGCGAAATCTGCCGAAGATTCTACTGACTTTGCCACATGATCTTCCTGCTCCAATGCCCATTCGGGTATATCCCAGCCCTGAGCGTCCTTCTCAAAACCGAATACTACCTTTTCATCGGCACTGGCCGGCGTCAAGGACATTGCCACGATAAACGCTGCTGCTAAAACTAACAATAACGTCTTCTTCATGACTACTCCTCCTTTTTGTTTTCTACAGTTAAAGTATACATAAACGACCGTTAAAAATATATTAGAATAATATTAAAAATTTCTAATGTAGGTATCACGGCCTAAAGCGCGGGTATCTTTATGATAAAAGCGGTCCCCTGCGAGGCGTTACTTTTGACCTCTATGGTACCATTATGCGCTTCTATGATAGATCTTGCTATGCTCAATCCCAGTCCGAACCCTGAGCTATTACGCGACTTCTCGACGCGGTAGAACCTGTCGAAGATATGCCTTATCTCTTTTTTGGGTATCCCCACTCCGCTGTCATGGATCGTTATCCTGGCCATCGACATCTTTCTCTCGACCGTAACATCTATATTCCCTGATTCGGGCGTATATTTTACGGCGTTGTCAAGCAGGTTCAGGAATGCCGTCTTGAGCTGGCCCTCGTCGGCGTTCATCAATATCCTCTCTCCCGCTTTTAATATGAGGTGGATATGCTTTATCTCGGACAGTACCTTGATATGATTAACAGAATCCTGGATAAGGCTTGAAATGTCTATAAGTTTCATTTCCGGGCGGACCTCTTTGGAGTCGAACTTCGCCAACAGTAGAAGACTGTCGGCAAGTTTGGTTATCCTGTTGATCTCTTCAAGGCCGCTATGCAATATCGCCTCATACTCTTCGGCGGAACGAGCCCTCTTCAGCCCGACTTCGAACTCTCCCCTCAATATTGTAAGGGGCGTCTTCAATTCATGGGAGAGATCGGCAAATAATTGCTGCTGGGCGGTGAAAGCGCCTTCCAATCGCTCAAGCATCTCGTTGAACGTCTCTGCCAATTTCTGGACCTCGTCCTTCGTCTTGGGCGAAGCGATCCTGAGTTTCATATTCTCGGCCGTTATCTGGTGGATCGTCTGTATCATATTGTCTACCGGATGCATGGCGGCCTTGGCGAGGAAAGAACCCATGACACCTGTAACCAGGATGGTTATAGGGAAAAGAAGGAATAGCGTCACTTTAAGATTGTTAAGCGCGGCTTCTATCGAAGTTAGAGGAGTAGAGACCTGCACGATATAGGCCACCTTTTCATTCTCAAAAACGGGCGTCGAAAATATCCGAAGCGTCATATCGCTAGTCTGGCCAGGGTAAACAACCGTATCGAAACGGCTCGTTCCCTGCAGTACCGATATAAAATTCTTTCTCGATATCTCCGCAAGCCCATGAATATTCTTTGATGATGTTATTATGGCTCCGTCCGT
>JBAYFK010000220.1:0-2810 GCA_041667225.1 Candidatus Omnitrophota bacterium | reverse complement strand
GAGCGGTTTTTAAAAAGAAAGATAGACTGCGTAAAGAGGATGGGTTAAAGAGAGATGTTCTATATTAAAGTAAAAGGATCTTTCAGCGCCGCGCATAACCTGAAGAATTATAAAGGGAAGTGCGAGCACCTCCACGGCCATAACTGGGCGGTCGAGGCGCTCTTTGCCTATGATACGCTCGATAAAGACGGTATGGCTGTAGATTTCAAGCTTGCGAAGAAGATGCTTAAGAGCGTGACTGAAAAGCTGGATCATTCTTACCTGAATAAGTCGGGCCTTGTCAAAAAAATAAATCCCACTTCAGAAAATATAGCCAGATTGATATATGGCCTCATCAAGAAGAAGAATGGACACATAAAGAGCGTATCCGTCTGGGAAAATGAGAGCTCCTGCGCCATATATACAGAGGAGTGACATCGGATGAAGAGGCGAAAGAAGGCGATAGTTCTGCTTTCGGGCGGCCTCGATTCGGCCGTTACGCTGTTCTATGCCGTGAAGAATGGCTATGACTGCCGGTGCCTCTCCTTCGATTACGGCCAGAAGCAAAAGCGGGAGATCGCGCTGGCGCGTAAGCTCGCTGCCTGGGCAGGGGCGAAGTTCATTACGGTGAAACTTCCGCTCCCGTGGAAAGGGTCGAGCCTGCTCGACAAGAATAAGGCGATCCCGCTCGACAGGAAGATCGAAGATATAAAGAAGGGCATACCCTCTACTTATGTGCCGGGACGCAATACCATGTTCCTTGCCGTAGCTTCGTCATTCGCGGAAGCGGTAGGCGCCCGAGCGATATTCATAGGAGCGCATTTCGAAGATTCGAGCGGTTATCCCGACTGCCGCAAAGAGTATCTTGAGGCTTTCGATAAGGTCATACGGCTTGGTACAAAAGCAGGACGAGAAAAACGGTTATCACTGAAGTTCCCTTTGATAGAAAAAGATAAGGCCGGGATAATAAAACTGGGCCTGTCTTTGGGTGTGCCGTTCCAGTTGACCAGATCTTGTTACCAGGGATCTAAGCGCCCCTGTATGAGGTGCGATTCCTGTATTTTACGCCAAAGAGGTTTTAAGAGAGCCGGTGTGGAAGACCCGGCGCTTTAAACTAACGGAGCGATATGAAAGATGTTAAAGCAGATGTAACGGAGATATTCTCGTCCATTCAAGGCGAAGGTATCTTTGTGGGTATGAAACAGATATTCGTAAGGTTCAAGTCCTGCAACCTCAGCTGTTCATTCTGCGATGAGATCTCAGCCAGCGCGTCAAAGAAATATTCTCCGGAAGAACTATTAGCCGAGATATTGGCGATTGAGAGCGCCGACGGCCCGCACCATTCGGTCTCATTTACCGGAGGAGAGCCGCTTTTATATACGGAATTCCTGATAGAGGTCTTAAAGCTCCTGGAAAAAGAGAAGATCGTCTCTTATCTCGAGACTAATGGTACCTTGCCTGTGAACCTCGCGAAGATCATCGACAGGGTCGATATAGTTTCCATGGATATAAAGCTGCCGTCGTCGACCGGTGAAAAAGAGTATTGGGCCGAGCACTCCAAATTTTTAAAGACCGCTTCTAAAAAGGATGTGTTCGTTAAAATAGTAGTGACGCCGAATACCGTTAAAGAGGATGTGGAAAAAGCGGCGGCGATAATGAAAGGCATAAATAAAAAGATCCCGTTGATATTGCAGCCCGTAACTCCCATGGGGCCGCTCGATACCAATATAGATAATGAGACGCTGCTGGATTTCATGAATATATGCCTGCGCGGCAGGCGCGGCGATACCAGGATAATACCGCAGGTACACAAGAGGCTTGGCCAAAGATAGCGAGGACTGATATGGAACGCTCATCATACGAAGGATTGCAGGAAAATATACGTGTTTTAAAGACGCCGGGCATAGAAGTATGGATGAATCGGTATCCCGATAGAGATTACGTTATAACTATAGATATACCGGAGTTCACCTGCATATGCCCGAAGACGGGATTGCCGGACTTCGCCGATATAGCGATCAGATATATACCGGACAAGTGGTGTGTAGAATTAAAATCTTTGAAATATTACACTCTCTTTTATCGCGATAAGGGAATATTCAATGAGAATGTGGTGAACAGGTTCCTGGATGATCTTGTTAGGGCCGTGAAACCGCGCTGGATGCAGATAGAGGGCGAATTCAACGCGCGCGGGGGAATAAAGACTACGGTAAATGCCGAATACAGCAAGAGTCCGAAATATAAAAGGCAGAGCCCGAAATAATGAGAAAGATCAACGTCTCACGGATAACGGATGCGGTAGAGGAGCTTTGTATAAAGGCGAATTTTGAGCTGAGGACGGACATACTGGCTGCGCTCAAAAAAGCTTTCGCTAAAGAGAAGAGCCGTCTTGGTGCGTCTATCATCAGGGATATTATAGAGAATGCCCGGATCGCTAAAAAAGAAGGTATCGCCATATGCCAGGATACGGGCATGGTGGCCGTATTTTTGGAGATAGGGCGCGAAGTGGCGCTTACGGGCGGAGACCTCTCGCGAGCGGTCAATGAAGGAGTAAAGAGAGCTTATAAGACGGGATGCTTAAGAAGGTCTATAGTGGCCGACCCTCTCATAAGAAAGAATACCGGTACAAATACACCCTGCGTGATACATACCGATATCGTTGAAGGCAGATCGGTGCGTATAGCCGTGTCGCCTAAAGGCTTTGGCAGCGAGAATAAGAGCAGGATGATCATGTTCAGGCCTACTGCGGCGATAGATGAGATAAAAAGATTTGTAGTAGATACGGTAAAGAATGCCGGAGCGTCCGCGTGCCCTCCTTTAATAGTAGGGGT
>JBAYFK010000219.1:0-2810 GCA_041667225.1 Candidatus Omnitrophota bacterium | reverse complement strand
GTCACTCCCTCAACTTTTGCTTGGGCTACTACTCTCGGAAGCGTAACACTGACAGAGGACTCATAACTGCACCCCGAACACGCCCTTCGCAAAAGTCTCGGGAGTGCCACCCGTAAAAAATCAGCGCTTTGTGAGGTATGCGGACATGAGGCCAATGGGGTTGAGCCGTATAAATTTTGCGAAGATTGCATTACACAAACTATCTAACCAAGAAACCAGCATAATTACCACTAACGCAAACGATCCTTGAAAGCAAAATTAGGCGAAGCCCCTTGGCCTCGTGTCCGCAAGATTTGGTAATTTGCGACAAGCGGAAGCAACACCCAAAAGTAAACGCCTACGGGGAATGAGTAACTGGGCGAGGGGATGATGGGGAGACTAATCGAACGGATGCTCGAAATGCTTACTGGCGATCTTTTCGATAACGTCTCGATATCTGAGGAAGGCCTTTGCTACGTCTGGATCAAATTGTGTCCCAGCGTGTTTTTCTACCTCATCCATAGCCTCTTTATAAGACATTTTGGGCTTATACGGTCTTTCGGTGGTCATGGCGTCAAACGCATCAGCTACGGACACTATCCTTGCCAAGAGCGGTATCTCGTTACCCTTGAGACCGTTAGGATAACCGCTGCCGTCATAACGCTCCTGATGATAAAGGACCATATCTTTGACATCTGACAGGAATGATATGCCCTCGATGATCTTGGCTCCGTTTTCCGAATGCTTCTTTATCTCTTCAAAATCCTCGGGAGTCAGCTTAACTTTCTGCAGGAGCGCGCTCTCAATATATATTTTACCTATATCATGGAGAAAGCATCCATATTTCAGCTTATGAACATCATCGTGGGAAAGATGCATCTCCTTGGCTATAAGAAGCGCATACTCCTCAACACGGTTGAGATGATGTTTGGTGTAGGGGTCTCGCATTTCCATAGCGTTCGTCAGTGCTACTATCGATTCCAAATGAGCCTTCTTCTCGCGAACGAGGGAAAGTTTTAACTCACCGATCTTATCCTTAATGGAGACGCGCAATCCTTCGAACGTTTTAGACAGATGTCCGATCTCATCATCGGACTTAACGTCTATCACCATGTCATACTTCTCTTTTTCGAGCTCTTTGGCTACCGCATCAAGTTTTTTGATAGCTGAAACCAGCGCAGTCACCATTTTATCACCCATGAATGCCGTACCAACAAAGACTGCGATGCATATAAACAAAACTATAAGCAATTCGTTCCTAAGCCGTATAAGATATGAATTGACCCTGTAATTTATCTCCACTACCGCGTTATTATCTATCGAATCCAAAGACGGGACCGAGGCATATGCTGATATCCATGACCCATCCTTGTCCTCGTATATGCCTGTAGATCTGGACGATCCGGTCATCATCGCGTCTACTGCCTCCGGCCTGATCTCATAAACTGCACCGGTCAATAATACAGGGTCGCTCGTCAATATCAGGTTCAACCGGTTATTGGCTACCACATAGACGTTTACAGGGCTATCCATCTTATTGCGGGTCTTTATATCATGCAAGAGCGTCGTATATTTCATATAAATACGCGACGCTTCCTCAACCTCTTTATCTTCTGCCGTTATCTCAGAGGAGATGATCTTGCTGGGGCTGAATGAATATTTATCATCATACTCCGCCAGGAATTTCTTTTTGATCTTTTCGCCGTTCTTCATCAGGATAGCGACGTCATTCTGTTTAATGAATATGGCTATGGTAGTGGCCATGCCTTTCATCGAATCGCCAAGCATGGAAACAAGACGGTTTTTGCTGAACTCAAGAGAAAGGTAGCCGAGCGAGATAGTAACGAGAAAAGCGGAAAGTAGCACGATACCAAGGATCTTGGTCTTGATGCTCTTTCTTGTCTGGAGTTTGTTCAGCATGGACTTAATATTATCATAAAACGCGGGAACGGACAAGGGTAGGGGGAAAAATAATCTACCCTCTCATAGTTTTCGGGTAGATGTCCAGGACCGACGCGAGCAGGGCTTTTGTATAAGGATTAGAAGGTTCGGAATAGACCTTTGCCGCAGTCCCTTCTTCCACTATATTACCCTGGCGCATCACCGCGATACGGTCCGACATGAACCGTACCACCCTAAGGTCGTGGCTGATGAAGAGATAAGCGATAGAAAAGCGCTTCTGTATATCTTTGAGCAATTCCAGCACCTGCAATTGTATGGTGACATCGAGGCTAGATACAGGTTCGTCGCAGACTATCAATTCGGGGTCTGTGAGCACGGCCCTGGCTATCGCTATTCTCTGACGCTCGCCCCCTGAAAATTGATGAGGATATTTATCCAGAGATATTTTGGGAAGCCCCACAAGGTCAAGGGCCTCTGCGGTTTTACGAGATATGATACCGGGCTCTTCCCGTTTCAACATCAACCCTTCTCCCAGGATATCCTTAACTCTCATCTTGGGGTCCAGGCTATTATAAGGATCCTGGAAGACGGTCTGAATATTCGCCGTGCCGCGGCAGACCGTGCCGGAATCGGGCTTCAGGATCCCCATCACCATCTTTCCTAAAGTCGTCTTGCCGCAGCCTGATTCGCCGACGAGGCCATAAGTCTCGCCCTTCCTTATCTCAAGCGTTACTCCGTCGACGGCCTTGACGAACCCGGCCACCTCCTTCAGATATCCCCTGTAGATGGGAAAGTGTTTTTTTACATTATCGCATTTTACGATCATAGTGACAGCGCCTTTACGGATTTCAACAGTGAAATGGTATACGGATCCTTAGGATAAGAAATGATCGTCCTTCTATCCGCAGACTCTACTATCTTCCCATTAT
>JBAYFK010000218.1:0-2850 GCA_041667225.1 Candidatus Omnitrophota bacterium | reverse complement strand
GACACATTCTTCAAATTCGATCCGCTGGTCATGATAATAACATCGATAAGCCGGCGCATCCTTATCCCCGGGATCCTATTTTCCATCCTCATGATATTGGCCTCGCTCGTAATAGGAAGATTTTTCTGCGGGTGGATATGCCCTCTAGGCGCAACTTTGGACTGCGCGAGCCGTATGCTGCGGGGCGTTAAAACAAAAAAAGAAGCATGGCAGAACACGGCAGCGCGGAATATGAAATACTTGATACTTGCCGCGCTCTTTTTATTTTCCTTTTTCGGCGCGCAGCTGGCATGGTTCTTTGACCCTATGGTCATCATGGCCAGATTCGTATCGCTCTGCCTGATACCGTCCGTAACGCTCATACTCAACTCATTCTTCATAATGCTGATAAAGGGGCTGGGGCTTTCCGGGCCTGTCCACGACATTTACAGGGCTCTGCGGTCTTCCGCCCTGGGGATCAACGTTTACTACTTTTCCCACTCCGCAATAATATTTGTCTTTTTCCTAGCGGTGGTAGCCCTTGTGTTTTACAAAAGAAGGGCGTGGTGCCGGTTCCTATGCCCGCTTGGCGCTCTTTACGCGCTCGCTTCAAGATATGCCTTGCTTAGCCGCACCGTTAAAAAATGCGTACACTGCAGGCCGTGCAAGAGCGACTGCAGGATGGGCGCCATAAGAGAGGACCAGAGCTACCTTAAAGAAGAATGTATATTATGTATGGACTGCCGCTATGACTGCGCTGCAGGCACAACCAGGTTCCGTTTTTCCGCAAGCGCCGTAGATGTTCCTGTCAAAGATGCCGGTAGAAACGCGCCCAAAAATACGATCTCCAGAAAAAATTTCCTTTTGTCATTCCTGGCGCTGCCGTTAGTTGCGGCCGTCAGCAAACGCGCATCATCTGTCATCAGGCCGCCCGCCGCCCTGCGGGAAGACAAATTTGTCAGCGCCTGCATACGATGCGGCAACTGCATGAAAGTATGCCCTACGAACGGCCTGCAGCCCGCGCTCTTTCAATCCGGCATGGACGGCATATGGACGCCTCATCTTGTTCCTGAGATAGGTTATTGCGAATACAACTGCACATTATGCGGCAACACTTGCCCAACCGGGGCCATAAGAAAGATATCGTCGGTGAAAGAGAAGCACCGCGCCAGGCTCGGCACCGCGGAAGTGGACCGTTCTATATGCCTTCCATGGGCCGATAATAAAGAGTGTATAGTCTGTGAAGAACACTGCCCCGTATATGAAAAGGCTATAAAGCTTACAAAATATACCGTGGGAGGGAAGACCATTTCACGGCCTCAGGTCGATATGGAACTATGCGTCGGATGCGGCATATGCCAAAATAAATGCCCTGTCAGGCCTCTAAGAGCGATAAGGGTACGAGCCGATATTTAATTTTTTCTCATTTTGGCTGAGAAAAATGTTATAATATATTTCCATGAAATTGAAAGACAGTCCATTCTTCCTTTTACTGATACTGATCCTCGTTTGCGCGATCCTGATATTCGCGCTATCTAAAAAAACCCAGCCGATATACACCGCTCCTCTCTTCATCATCGCAGCCGTTATTTCATTACGTGTGATAAAAGCGCTGAAAAAACGATGGCTCGAATACATGAACGGCCCGGCACGCTACTGCAGGGGAAAGGGCATAGAGATCGGCAGCGGCGGCAGGCATACCGTCAAAGGGTCGCTCCTGGTCGATATAGTCGATGACTTCTCCAGCCCAAACAGCTACAAAGTAGATTATTCTCACGACGCTCACAGCCTTCCGGACATAAAAGAGTCCTCTCTTGATTACGTATGTTCGAGTAACGTCCTGGAGCACATGACCGACCCTATAAAAGCGGTGATCGAATGGCTCAGGGTGCTGAAACCGGGCGGGATATTATGGATGAAGATACCGGACATGCGCAAAACCTTCGACAGGACGCGCCAGCGGACAAAGCTTCGGCACCTGATAGAGGATTTTAAGATCATGGTGCCGGTTGACGATCCGACGCATATCGAAGACCATAACAGGAATTCGAGCCCGCCAAGGAGCGAGAAACATCCTTATATACACAATCATGTCTGGATAAGCGATGACATAATAGAGCTATTGGAATACATAAACAGATCCCATGCGCGTGTGAAGGTGATAAAGCACTCGCCCAACACGCGCAGGAACGCGCAGGATTTCTGGGTCGCAGCCGAGAAGGCCTGACGGCTCGTATGGTTTATTCTTTACAACGAAAAACCGGTATATTATAATAACAAAATTCGTAAGGAGAAAAATGATCAGAACAGGTTTTGATAACGAGAAGTATTTGAAAGAGCAGACCGCAGCCATATCGGACAGGGTCAAAAAACTGGGTAACAAATTGTACCTGGAATTCGGCGGAAAGCTCTGCTACGACTATCACGCGGCGCGCGTCCTACCCGGCTACGATCCTAATGTAAAGATCCGCCTTCTGCAGCTGTTAAAAGACAAGATCGATATAGTCTTAAGCATATACGCCGGAGACATCGAGAGCGGAAGAGTGCGCGGTGATTTCGGTATAACCTATGATGCCGCGACTTTTAAGCTGATAGACGATCTCAGGAAGTGGGGACTGGACATAGCGGCAGTCGTCATAACGCGCTTTGCCAACCAGCCGTCAGCGGTCACGTTCAAGAACAAGCTCGAACGAAGAGGCATTAAAGTATACCTGCATTACCCCATAGAAAAATATCCGACCGACCTTGATACCGTAGTAAGCGATAGGGGGTTCGGGAAGAATGAATACATAGTCACAAAGAACCCGATAGTGGTAGTGACAGGCCCGGGCCCGAATAGCGGGAAGCTTTCAACGTGTCTTTCCCAGCTCT
>JBAYFK010000217.1:0-2858 GCA_041667225.1 Candidatus Omnitrophota bacterium | reverse complement strand
ACGTTGAGCGAATGCAAAAATCCGTACTATTGACTACGTCAGATGGACTTTTTGCAAATGAGCGAAACGTAAACCGAAGCACACGCCGAAAATAATTCATGACGCGAACGAAATCTTTAAATATAATGTGATAAATGATCCCTGTTAAATAGGGACTGGGGTGGGATATGAAGATCGTATTTTTTGGGACGTCGGATTTTGCGGAAGTGGTGCTGAAGGAGCTGTTGAAGTCGCGCCATGAGGTGAAGCTCGTCGTGACGCAGCCCGACCGCAAGAAGGGCCGGCACCTCCACCTTTCGCCGCCCCCGACAAAGGCTCTGGCGATCTCGGAAGATATCAGGACATTCCAACCTGAAGACGCATCAGGAACTGAGTCTATCGAATTTCTTAAGAATGTGGGCGCGGACCTTTTTGTCGTTGTGGCGTTCGGACAGATCCTGAAGAGGGAGGTCCTCGGCATCCCTAAATACTATTCGATAAACCTGCACACCTCTCTATTACCCAAATATAGAGGAGCGGCGCCGGTCAACTGGGCGATAATGAACGGCGATGCTGTTTCAGGTGTGACTATAATAAAGATGAACGAGCGGATGGACGAGGGCGACGTTATAGTCCAAAAGGAAGTTAAGATCGAAAGAGAAGATACGGGTATTACACTCAATGAAAAGTTGTCAGAATTGGGTGCAAAAGTTCTTATCGATACAATAGATCTGATAGAAGAAAAAAAAGAAAGCTTTCACGCGCAAAATGGGTCGCTCGCAACCTACGCTCCTAAGCTGAAGAAAGAGGGCGGGATCATAAATTGGAGCGATCCTGCCGAAAAGATATGTAACAAGGTGAGAGGACTCATGCCGTGGCCCGGGGCATATACATCGCTTGAAGGTAAGACGGTCAAAATATGGAAGGCTGAAGTCACGGACATTCTCGTCGGAAAAGGCGGGGGAGATGGCCAGATAGTTGATGTTGTTAAAGGTAAGGGCATAGTTGTAAGGACCGGTTCGGGCAACCTCGTTATACAGCATCTTCAGCTTGAAGGAAAGAAGATCTTATCCGCTGATGAATTCCTGCGCGGCCACAGAGTGAAGATGGGCAGTAAATTCTGCCGATAGACGGTTTTTCCCTCCATTGAATTACCTTGAAAATAATATTCATTGTGATATAATTCTCTACCATTATGCAGAAAAAGATCGCTCCCAAGGAGCTTATTGAACAGGATTTCCGCAATCTTAAGGCATCCGAAAGGCTTTTGACCGCCCCCAAGATCGAAGAATTGATCTTCATGCAGTCTATAGAAGGAAGGGCGCATAACGGTTCGGGCTGCTTTAGCAAACGCACATATGTAAATACCACCATCGATGATATAGTCCGCGCTCTTGGCAGAAGCCCTAAGATGATAAAGGCGAAGCGCCAGGAGCTTATAGACGAAATATGGGATTTTGCGGAGACTGCCATAGCGGAAAATCCGCGGGACAGGCTCGTTTCGAAGAAGGGGCAGCCGCTCCTCGGTATAGCGCAATTTAAAGAGAGGCCTGTAAATTATCACGATGTCCTGAAGGGGCTTTACCTCGGAGGCTTGAGAGATAACCCTGAGATCAGGAAGAAGACACAGGAGTTATATGGTATTAATATAGGATACGGCCGGTGTTATCTTGTCAATACGCGGGTGATGGCCGAGATGGGGATAGACGCAGAGATACTGGCTCACCAGGAGAATGAGGACAATATAGATTATTTCATGTCCACGGGCCTGATCGTAGATGACGTAAAATCGCTTTCACGCGACAAGAAGTATGTCAGGTACCTGTATATCCGCCACCATGTAGGGCCGGGCCAATCCGATGACGGGGCCGTGGTTGCGAGCGGGCTGATATATAACGTGGATGTGGCCCTCGGCGTATTCCTGGCAGACGCCATAGATACGCTCGAAAAATATGTGGCTAAATACAGGGACCAGGACAGTGAGCTTGCGCATTTTATCAGCGACAATTACCGGTTCCTTGACGTCGACGAAAAAGACGCGTACGAACTCGCGTATCTTGCGGCGATACCGATGGAAAGGGTTGATGATATCCCGGACAGCTCATTAAGGTATCTCCTGACGATAGATCCGGAGACGGGGCAGTCCACTATAGAGACGCATATCAATTTTATCGAAGGCAAGCCATTCATACCTATGGCGATAAGCTATAGGAGGATATCGATACTCGAATTTTATGACTTTGTCAGGGAAAAGCTCGCCAGCATAAAGAAGGAAGTGGTATTCAGGATACCCGACGCATTCATTAAAGAGCTCGACTCGTCCGTAGCCCAGGTGATGCAGAGGAAGTTCATAACGGTAGGGCCTGAGACATCGTTGAAATACGCTCTTCAAAAGATCGCAGCCAGAAAAGGCGAGATCATAATCGTCAAAGACGAGATGGGCAACATACTCGGCGTCATCAATCCGAGCGATTTTTTAGTATTCTTAAGGGGGAAGACCAATGCCTGAACTTAGGCGCGATCCGGTCATAGGGAGATGGGTCATAATCTCGACCGAAAGGGCCAAGAGGCCCGATCAGTTCGCCAGCGCTGTAAAGAAAGAAGTGCTGCCGCCCGGAGAAAAATGCCCATTCTGCGAAGGCAATGAAGAGATGACCCCTCCGGAGATATTCGCGATCAGGAAGCCCGGTAGCCGCCCTAACGGTCCGGGTTGGGAAGTGCGTGTGATACCAAGCATAACGCCGTTATTGCATATCGAGGGAGACCTCGACAGGCACGGCCATGGCTTGTACGACCTCATGAACGCGAGAGGCGCTCATGAAATAGTGATAGAGAACCCAAGACATATCTCAGAGGCCAATATAACCCAGGAAGACATT
>JBAYFK010000216.1:0-2865 GCA_041667225.1 Candidatus Omnitrophota bacterium | reverse complement strand
CGTACAGATATTTATCTCAAGACCAATGTGAGCATCGGAGCTCTAAGCTACCCCAGCCTCACACTGGCGACGCTCGCCGGGAACCTCGCAAGGGGGCACGATGTCAGGATCATCGACCTGGACCTGGTCGGGGATTTTTACGGCTATATTTTGAAAGAGATAGGTACATTCCATCCCGATATTGTGGCGGCTTCGGCGCTCACGCCCACATATTTCGTCATACGGAATATCATGCGTAAGATCAAAGAGAAGTACCCGCACATAAAGACTATTGTCGGAGGCGCGCATGTAACGGCGCTGCCGGACGAAGCGGCCAAAGACGGGTGTTTTGATATCATCGTACTGGGCGAAGGCGATACGGTGATACCTGAGCTGCTTTCCGCTCATGATGCCAAGGATGTCGCAGGCATAATATATAAAGATCCTTCGAGCGCAAAGTTCGTCAGGACCGCCGATAGGAAGCTCGCCGAGGACTTGAATTCGCTGCCCTATCCTTCTTGGGGGCTATTTTCGCTCGACAAATACAAGCATTCGAGATTGTCATCGAGGAGAAACCCGGTCGGCCTGATGGAGACGAGCCGCGGCTGCGCCTTCCAATGCAACTTCTGCAATAAACTGATATTCGGCACGGCTCATAGAGTCAAGGAACCCGGAAGAGTTGTGGACGAGATGGAGTATATGCTCAAATGCGGCTTCAAGGAGATCCATATCGCCGACGACAGCTTTACACAGAAGATCGACAGGGCCAAAGAGGTGTGCGCCGAGATAATAAGACGCCGCCTGAAGTTCCCGTGGTCATTGCTGAACGGGGTCAGGGCGGACATGGTGGACCTGGAGTTTTTTAAACTGGCAAAAAGGGCCGGGTGCTGGCAGGTGGGTTTCGGCATCGAGAGCGGCGACCAGGATGTGCTGAACGCGGTGAACAAGAAGATAAAACTTCCGCAGGTCGAGCACGCGGTTTCCGCGGCCAAAAAAGCCGGGGTCGACACTCTGGGATTCTTTATACTGGGATTATCCGGTGAGACGGAGAAGTCGATGCGGCGTACTATAAAATTCGCTAAGCGTCTGCCATTAAGCATCGCGAAGTTCGACCTGTGCATCCCCTACCCGGGAACGCCATACTATAACGATCTTAAAAGCGCCGGCAGGATCAAGAGCGAAGACTGGTCTAAATATAACGTGCATCAGCTCGAATCGCCGCTCTTTGAGCATCCGAACTTGTCGTGGACAATGATAAACTCATATTACAAGAAGGCTTTCCGGCAGTTCTATCTCCGGCCGAATTATATATTAAGAAGATTTGCGAGGAGCCTTGCGATGGGCGACCTTCTTTACGACATACGGTATTTTTTCAAGTCAAAGTGGTAAAAGGCATAGATGAGCGTAACTAAAATGAATGGTTCCATCTGCAGCCATACGAACTCGAAAGAGATAGGCTGGTTCGGTACCGTGCGCCTCTACGAATGCGGCGAGTGCGGGGTCGTCTTCAGCGAAAGATGCCGCGAAGACCTCGACTCGGCTTCCGTTTACGAAAAATATTATAAGAATGAATCGGCGGGCAGGTTCGGGTTCGGACTGGAATACGTGGTAAGGCTCTTCAGGTTCTTCCGGGCATTCAAGATCTTTACAGTGTCTCCCGGCGCAAAAAAGATCCTTGATATTGGCAGCGGACGGGGATTCACTCTCTATTACCTGAAGAAGATCTATGGATTTACAAGGACCGCCGGCACACAGATATCGAGGAACGCCTTCGAGTTCTCAAAGAATAAACTCGGGCTTGAGATATACGACAAAGACCTGCTCGAACTTCCTCTCGATAACGGCGCTTTCGACGTGATAACGATCTGGCACGTCCTGGAACACGTCAATAAACCCGAGCAGTATATTGAGAAGATATCGAGCCTTCTCGGCGGCCGGGGAAAGCTGATCATCGAAGTGCCCAATTACGATTCGTGGTCACGCCACTTAACAGCAAAATACTGGCTCAGCTATGACCTGAAGCACCATATATTCTTCTTCACGCCCGGATCCCTGTCGGCCATGCTCGAGAAACACGGCTTCAGCATAAAACATACTCAGACGTTCTCTTTAGAGTATTCCGCGTTCACCTCGGCCCAAAGCTTAGTGAATTTTATTACGGGGAGCGATAATCTCTTCTTCAGGGCGCTGCAGACGGGAAAGCTGAACCTCCTGACCGTGATGCACGCGGCCCTTCTCTTGCTATTGATGCCGGTATGCCTTCTGATAAATCTGTTCATGTATTTTTCGAAGCATGGCGAGGTCTTGTTCATCGTTGCGGAGAAAAATCTTAAGGCGGGTTCCGCGGGTCAATAACCCATTCTCTTCAATACCTTATTTGCAGCTCCTGTCATGGCCTTCAATTCTTCTTTTATCGATTCCAGGTTATTCTGCACATCCCACATATTGGTCATCATGACGTAAGTGACGTCCGTCTTCGGATAGTAGACCATGAGCGTCAAATATCCTTCGTGGGCGCCGCTGTGGCCATAATTGCCTTCGGGAGAACAGACGAGGCCGAGGCCGTATCTGGTTTCGGGAGCGTCGGGCCTGGTCATTCCGGACTTCATCATTTCGACGGTCTCTTTTGTAAGTCCGGCATTACCCGTCATCAATTTTTTGCACCAATTGGCAAGGTCCTGGAAGGTAGTGACGATGTTACCCTCGGCAACATGAGGCGACATATTCGACTCGGTGACCTCTTCGGACTCACCCGTCATCCATACATAACCTTTTATAAAAGGCTTTGGTATTGCCTGGTCCGAGCCTTTCGATGGCAGGCTCGTCTCGAGAAGGCCGTTCGGCACAAGGAGCTCTTCTTTTATGAAATCGGCATACGACTTTCCG
>JBAYFK010000215.1:0-2871 GCA_041667225.1 Candidatus Omnitrophota bacterium | reverse complement strand
CGTTCAGGATCAAATTTTGCTTGCAAAATTTGGTGCGGAAGGAGGGAGTTGAACCCTCAATGGTTGCCCAATACGGTCCTGAGCCGTACGCGTATGCCAATTCCGCCACTTCCGCACTTGTGGTACAGGCTTTTAATAGTTCCATAAGTATATCGCAAAACATCCCGTCTGTCAATCCGTCTTGATTTTGGCCATAAACTATGCTATCTTAAATCCAAAATGGACGATAAAGTTATTGCAACTAACAGGCAGGCAAGGTTCAACTATTCCATACTGGAAAGCCTTGAGGCGGGCATCCAGCTCATGGGGACTGAAGTGAAGTCTTTACGGGCTGCAAAGGCAAGCCTTGCCGACAGCTTCGCCAGGCTTGAAGGAAAAGAGATATTCGTGTATAATATGTATATAGCCCCTTATGAATTCGGTAACATAGCGAATGTCGAGTCCAAGCGACCCCGAAAGCTGCTTCTCCATAAAAGCCAGATACGAAAATTGACCGCGGACCTGATGAACAAAGGTCTCGCTTTAATTCCGCTGAAATTATATTTTAAGAACGGCATAGCCAAGGTTGAACTTGCCGTAGCAAAAGGTAAAAAGCTTTACGATAAACGCGAATCGATCAAGAAGAGAGATGTGGACCGCGAACTGCGTAAACGTATCACATAACGGCAGTACTGTTCTTTTATAGGGGGTGACCGGCTTCGACCCAGATAGGCGAAGCTTGGGCGGCATGTAGAGGTTGCTAGGAGGCCTCTCGGCGAAAGCCATCCCGGGAAACCGGGATAAAACACCTGGCAAAACATCAAATGCTGAAAACGTAAACGTTCCAGCGACAGTGGATGAGCTACTCTCGACCATGCAAGTGGTCCCGAGCGCCAGTCCGCTGGCATGCGTTGCTT
Organism: Candidatus Omnitrophota bacterium; assembly: GCA_041667225.1. Taxonomy (GTDB): domain Bacteria; phylum Omnitrophota; class Gorgyraeia; order 2-01-FULL-45-10; family 2-01-FULL-45-10; genus JBAYFK01. Next base: position 1,975 of record JBAYFK010000215.1, on the reverse strand, counting down.
TTTAAGTAAAGCAACCCGTCTTCCGATCCAACCTGCGGGAACGGTAAGGCGACACTAGCAGGGTAGTCTGATCCGGATTAGCCTTTGGCGGATCGGATGAAGCTCTTAAAGGCTACTTTACAGGGATTCCTCCTATTGAAGCCCTGTAAGGGAAAACAAAGATTAGGATAAACATGTAGAAACCCTTGTTTTGATATCCGGGGACGCGGGTTCGATTCCCGCCACCTCCACCATCCCAAAAAACAAACAACCTCTCCGAAGAAATTGGAGAGGTTTTTTGTTTTCCTTTTCTTATAGATCTTATCCTTTTCAGATGAGTTCTGGGATATTATTTGGTAGCCAGATATTTGAGGTATGTGGTGAGTTGGATGCCTTTTTCGACGATAAGTTTCTTTACCCGGGGACTTGTAAGGGCAAAGAGCTCGTTCTCGCAATTCATATGGAAATGATATCTATCCAATATCTCAGGCCCGAGAAATCCGGGATGGCATACAAGTTCAGTAGAGCCGTCTTCAAGAGCGCCTAGCATCTTAAGCAGAGAATCTTCCCCTATCTTTCCGGAATCAAAAAAACCCATAAAATGGTCGGCGTATCCTACAGAGGCATTATCGAGAGTCTCCTTCATGCCTTTTGCGAAATAAGAGAGTATTAGAGATCTGTAAAAGACCCCTATGCCCGAATTGCCTGCCTGCCTGTCCTTGTGGGGGTATCTTATCACCGGGATGTCATATTCTTTAGCGAGGCGTACGAATATTTTTAGGATATCCGGCATCATGTGGATATGCTCGTGAGCGCTCAGATGGGTTATTGGAAGCCCCGTCTTTTTTATAGCGTCCAGCTGAGAGCGGAACTCGATATAGATCTGCTCCCGGTCGATGCCTTTTAAGAAAAATTTCATGAAGAAGGCGTTGCGCCCTCCTAAAAACCGTCCGTCCTTCGTCACCAGGTCCGGTATCCCGGAAGGATCCGTCAGAGGCCTCGTCTCCGTGAGCGACAGGTGAGCGCCCGCCTCTTTTAAACCAAGTTCTCCGGCCATCCTAACCGCATCCCTGAACGCTTCGCCCGTCGGAAGGAAACTCACCGTCGTGACGATACCGTCTTTACATGCCCTGGCTATCCCCTGGGATATGCTCTTCGTCATTCCGAAATCATCAGCGGTAACTATCAGATTTTTCATATATTATGCGGTTTAGATGTTGAATCTGTACGCAAGCATGTCCCAGAATGTCCGCGCTACGACACCAACGCGCGATATCGTGGATGATCCTTTTGTGCGCAGGTCGAATACAAGGCCGTACTGTTTTATCTTCAGCCCCTTCTTCAGGGCTTCTGCGAATATTTCTACATCTATGAACGGGCTCTTTGACCTTAAGTCCATATCCTTAATAGCGTCTCTTTTGTAGACCTTGAGCCCCGAATTGGCATCCCTTATCTTGAGCCCGAAAAGCAGCCTGACGAGAAAATTATAGACCTTGGACATCACTATCCTTTTGAATGTGGCGTCCTTGATGACGAGACTGTAGACGGTCACTATATCCGCCGAATCGAGAAGATCGATAGCCTTCTTCATGTCCTCTTCTTTAGCGGGAAAATCGGAATCGGTATAAAGCACTATATCTTTTGAGGCGCGCTTTAAACCTGCTGCAAGAGCGCCGCCGAATTTAGTATTCTTCTTGAGCCTCACGCTCTTTACGTGGCTGTCGGCGGCTGCTATCTCTTCGACCATTTCGCCGCTCCCGTCCGTAGAAGCATCGTCCGCTACGACGATCTCGTAATCATCGCATATCTCTTTCGCAAGCTGCGTAGCTCTCTCGATCGTTTCTTTGATGTTATCAGCTTCGTTATACATCGGGAACACAAAGGATATATTATATTTCCTCATTTGACTCTTTCTCTTTTTAAAATATATTTACCGTCATCGGGCAATCTATTCGTCACTATCCCCTTCTTACCCAGCTTATAAACCATGTAGGAT
>JBAYFK010000214.1:0-2908 GCA_041667225.1 Candidatus Omnitrophota bacterium | reverse complement strand
GGAAATCTCGAACATCTTTATGAAGCCCTGACTGATGGCAAGGCCGACGCCGTTCTTGCCGCGTCTATATTTCATTTCAGGGAATATACGATAAGAGAGACTAAAAGATATCTGCAAAAAAAAGGAGTACAGGTGAGAGTATGAACAAAGTGTTCGAAAAATTAAAATTTAGCGATAAGGGCCTCATACCGGCCATAATACAGGATGAAAAATCCGGGAATGTCCTGACGCTATGTTACATGAATAAAGAAGCTATCCAGAAGACCCTGGAAGAGGGCAAGATCTACGTCTTCAGGCGTTCCAAGGGTAAGCTCATGATGAAGGGTGAGACTAGCGGATGCACGCAGGCCGTGAGATCCATGGCCATCGATTGCGAAGGGAACTCGCTTCTTTTTAAAGTGGATCAGGAGAGGGCTGCCTGCCACACGGGCTACTTCAGCTGCTATTTCCAGGAGATGGATAAAGACGGGAATATCATCATAAAGGCAAAGAGGGTCTTCGACCCTACGCAGGTGTATAAATAATGTACTATCCAAGCAAAGAGGAGTTCATCAAACTGTCGAGTGAGGGCAATCTTGTCCCGGTATACAGGGAGATCCTCGCCGATTTTGAGACGCCGCTGTCCGCTTTTAAGAAGATAGACAAAGGGGATTATTCCTTTTTGCTCGAATCCGTAGAAGGCGGCGAGAGGCTCGGAAGATATACGATGCTCGGGAGTTCCCCGTCGCTGATATTCATGAGCAAGGGTAATTCCATAACGCTTTGTGAAGGCAAGATATCGAAGACGTTCACTACGAATTCGAACCCTCTGGATGAGCTTAAAAAGATCCTTTCACAGTACAAGTTCGTAAAGGTGAAAGGGCTGCCGAGGTTCTGCGGCGGGTTCGTTGGATATTGCGGTTATGATATGGTGAGGTTCATAGAAAAGATAGAGAAGAAGAACCTCGATGACCTGAAGCTCCCCGATTCCGTATTCATGCTCACCGATACGCTTCTCATATTTGACCATGTTGACCATAGGATAAAGGTCGTTTCTAACGTACATATAAAAGGCGAGGCGTCCAAGGCTTATGACGAAGCGGTCACCAGGATAGACAGGATCGTAAGAGATATCAGGGGTTCTTGCCTTAAGGATAACACTTCTCTCACATTGAAGAGAAAAGAACAGCCCATAAAAGTTAAATCGAATTTTACTAAACTAGCGTTCGCTGCGGCAGTCGATAAAGCAAAGGAGTATATCCGCCGGGGAGACATAATACAGGTCGTGCTTTCCCAGAGGATGGAGGTGCCCATAACGACACGTCCTTTTAATATTTACAGGGCATTGCGCTCGATAAATCCTTCGCCGTATATGTACTACCTGAAGCTCGGGTCATTTTCACTCGTTGGTTCTTCGCCGGAGATCATGGTCAGGTGCGAGGATGGTACTGTGGAGCTGAGGCCTATAGCGGGAACGAGGCCGCGCGGATCTTCGGAAGAAGAGGATGCGATCCTTACTAAAGAACTCCTCGCCGATCCTAAAGAGAGGGCCGAGCACATAATGCTGGTCGACCTCGGCAGGAATGATATAGGCAGGGTATGCGAATACAAAAGCGTAAAAGTGCCCGAACTTATGACGGTAGAGAAATATTCGCACGTTATGCATATCGTCAGCGACGTAACGGGTAAATTGAATAAGGATAAAGACGTCTTCGATCTCGTAAAGGCGACGTTCCCGGCCGGGACCGTCAGCGGCGCGCCGAAGGTCCGCGCGATGGAGATCATAGAAGAGCTTGAGAACGTCAGGCGAGGCCCGTACGCAGGCAGCGTCGGCTATTTCAGTTTTTCCGGCAACATAGATTCGTGTATCACCATAAGGACCATCGTGGTGAAGGATAATACCGCCTATATTCAGGCAGGGGCCGGCATAGTGGCAGATTCTGACGGATTAAAAGAGCATACAGAGACGATGAATAAAGCGGGCGCCCTGCTGAGGGCCATCGAGATGGCGGAAAGAGGCCTCGAATGATATTAATGATAGATAACTACGATTCTTTTACCTATAACCTCGTGCAGTATCTCGGCGAGATGGGCGCGGAGCTTTCGGTTATCCGTAACGACAAGATCTCGGTCGAAGAGATAAAAAAACTGGCGCCTGAAAAGATCATCATATCGCCCGGACCGGGAGAGCCTAAAGACGCCGGAATATCCGAGAACGTTATCAGGGAATTCGGGAGCCTGATACCGATACTCGGCGTCTGCCTTGGGCATCAGGCGATAGGAGAGGTGTTCGGCGGGAAGATAATCAGGTCCAAACATCTTATGCACGGCAAGACATCCATGATATTTCATAATGGTAAAGGTATTTTTAAAGGCATCCCGAACCCTTTTGAGGCTACGAGATACCATTCACTCGTTGTAGAGAGAAGCTCATTGCCTGAGTCTCTTGAGATAGCGGCGGAAACAGAAGATAAGGATATAATGGCCCTGACGCATAAACAGTACCCGATCTACGGCGTACAATTCCATCCCGAGTCGATACTCACGGTGGAAGGTATGAAACTGTTGAAGAACTTTCTGGACATATAATGATAAGAGAAGCCATAGAAAAAGTAGCAAAAAGGATGGACCTGAGTGAATCGGAGATGCGCCAGGTATTTGAAGAGATCATGTCGGGCCAGGCTACGTATTCGCAGATAGGCTCTTTCGTGACGGCCCTGCGAATGAAGGGCGAGACGGTAGAAGAGATCACGGGAGCGGCTAAGGTCATGAGGGAGAAGTCCGTACATATCCACACCGGCACAAAGCTCGTCGATATAGACAGGGACGATATCAATATAGATAAAGAGACGGTCGTCGATACATGCGGGACCGGAGGTAGCGGCACAAACACGTTCAATATATCGACTACCGTGGCATTTGTAGTGGC
>JBAYFK010000213.1:0-2916 GCA_041667225.1 Candidatus Omnitrophota bacterium | reverse complement strand
GTACCGAGATATAGGATAAACTCCTTGGCCGTATCGGTTATCTGAGAGTCAGCGCTCGCCAATCCAACTTTACGCACGAACGATATAAGGCTGCAGGAATAGCTTGGGTCAGCTATGGTAATATCTTCCAGCTCTAACATATTAACGATATTCTGGACATGAGTAACATTTACTTTTCCCACCCCTTCCGCGGAATTCGCTATCGAATCCAGATATTCTGAGGCGATCATCCTTTCAGCGGCCGCTTCCTTATTGGCATGCAGATCTCTGAGATTCAGATCAAGGTGGAGCGCAGTTACTAAAGTATCGATATCCATATCGTTTCGCGCCTTCATGAGGCTAAGGAGAACGGATTCGTCTATAAGCTCCTTATAATCGAGCATAGCGTCATCGAGCATCTTCTCGGCCGGCATCTTGTCTAGCTTCATCGGCCTTGACTGGACTATCCATACCCTGCCATCCGCGGCATAACACCATTCGATATCCTGGGGCCTGAACATATATAAGCTCTCTACATTTTCCGCGATGTCTTTGAGCTTCGCTACTACTTCCGGAGAGAATATCTCGCTATCCCTCTCTTCGGTAGTGACGTATTCGACTGAAACCGAGCCGTCAACTATCTCTTGTTTGGTATCTACGTATGATGTGCGCTGCAGGGTCTTTATTTCACCTGTAACCTTGTTGACAAGCACTTCTGCAGGCTTACCCGCACCGCCCACAACAGCGGCGCCCTGGCCGTGGCTTGCCATCATATTGACCTCGTTAAAATTGCCTGAGACGGGATTCGCTGAATACATGGTGCCGGCGAATTTCGCCTTGACCGGTACCTGTATGATGACACCGGGCATCACGTCTTTATCTTCGATCTTGTTATCCACTCTTGCCGTGAAAGCAAGTTCGTTCCACATCGAAGCGAATACCATCTTGATGCCTTCGAGTATATTCTCGTCGCTAGACGTGTCGAGCAGCCCCTCGTCCGGATACGAATCGTAGTGGCCTGCCATGGTCTTCTCGGTAAGATCTTCAAAGTTGAAAGAGGACCTGATGTAGAATCCCACGTGACCATACTTTGAACGAAGCGGATTTATATAGTCGAAGAGTTCTTTCTTTAGATCTTCCGGGAATTCGCCGGCCACGATCAGGTCTTTCATCTCCTGCAGTACCGCTCTCAGTTCTTCACCCTGCGTGATCAGCTTGCCTTCCGGAGACATCTTTATCTTTTCCCGTATAGACTTTATATTCTCTTCCAGTCCATTATGCTTGCTGAACTTATCCCAGAAGCTGAACGCCAACACGAGGCCTTCAGGCACGTCTATCCCTGCCTGGGCCATAGTGCCTTCGCTCGCGGCCTTCGGCCCGACGAACTGCACAAAATTGTGGTCGACATTGCCGAGTATGAATATACGCGTATCACCGACCTTTGCCTTCGGGACCCTTATCTCTCTGACCTTCTTCTTTCCGCTGGGTAACCCCGTTTCGCCTTCGAATGCCTGCCTGAAACGCACATCTCTGTCCGGCTCTACCCTGAGCATACCCTGTTTTCCATCGAAGTCTTTCAATAGCGCCGTGGCATTAGGTATGACAGCAAGAGGTATGCCCTGTTCTTTTGCAGTATCTATAGCGTGCCTGTTCCCGGCTACGCTCACTATGCAGCCCCTCCCAGGTATACTCGAACGCCTTGCAGCCATGTAAGGTATTACCCATATCTCATCGCCCTTAGCATTATCAAACTCATCGTCTATCTTATCTACATCTTCAATGATCCTTACGCGCCCTACAACTTTCCCTGCCTCTTCTCCCTGCTGATTATATATACCGTACGTAAGGATATATTTATTGAACTTTTCGTTTATGGCTTTGGCAAGTTCCTGGAACTCCCACGCTTCCTGCATAGCCAATAGCCTTTCCGAATCTGGACTATGTTGATCAATAAGCTCTTCGAACTCATCCGTTACAAGCCCCCACCATTTTATGGCAGAGTCGTAATCATATTCGGTCATGGCCTCGTGGAACATCGCTATGCGCTGGTAATTGCTTACAGCGGGAGCGAAACGCGGCATAGCCTCGCTGATGGTCTTAAGGAGATTCACTACCTCTTCCGATATACGAAGGTCTATGGCGCAGTCGAGGTTACGCTTCATATCATATCTCGCGGTAGTCCTCAGGTCCTGTTTTACGGCCTCTTCAGCTCTTACACGCGTGAGGATATGAGCTACCTTTCTGCTATTGGTATCGCCAAATGGGAATCCGGCCTTTTCTCCATGCCATGCTTTGTACCTGGCTACAGCTAAAGCTATCTGATTTATAAGAACGTCTACTATAAGCCTTTGGTTCAGGTCCGTGAAGGCGTCTCTGGTCATATATATGGCCTGTTCCGTTCCCTGATTGGTGCCGGATGTTGCTAATTCGAACTGTTTGCCTTTTACGGTCAAGAGATGCGGGTGCTGCTCGTAGTATGTGCTGTCGGAAGGCTCGAGGAGATATATGGCTATATCGAGCGGCATATCCTTGTTGTCAGAGGCTATCTTTTGCAGGAAATCCTGTACCTTCTTGCTTCCTGTAAGACCGAGGAGTCTCGTCATAAGTTTGGTATCTACGTCGGAAGCGTTAGCGCCCTTAGAAGCTACGTTGAACTGGCCGTTCGCAAAAGATACGCGGGTGTATTTATCGGCGACCATATCATGTTCTATCCTGGCTCTCGTATTCCCGTCCCTGTAATCCATATTGTGCGTACCGACAGTCCCTATATCGGTAATATCTTCACCGCTCGTATCTCCGGCTACAGGGAACGCGAAAAGGTCAGGCTGGACATCGGCTCCGTCATATATGCCTTCGACGTACGCATCTATCGCGGCTCTCGTATTACGGCGGCTCATCTCGGGCAGCGCCGCGAGGAAGTTCCCAAAATACCTTCCG
>JBAYFK010000212.1:0-2930 GCA_041667225.1 Candidatus Omnitrophota bacterium | reverse complement strand
CGAGGCGGACTTAAGTTTTGTTGAGCATGTATCCAGAGACATCGCCCTTTCCATGCCTTCATACAGGCTTATAGTAGAGAAGTCCACAGTTCCCGTCAATACCGGCGAATGGGTCGAGCATACCGTGAACGTATTCAACAAGCGTAACGTAAAATTCGACGTGGCTTCCAATCCCGAATTCCTGAGAGAAGGTTCCGCCATCGAAGATTTTCTGCATCCCGACAGGGTCGTCATAGGCGTCAGGTCGAAGAAGGCCCGCGACATACTTACGGAACTTTACAAGCCACTCAACGCGCCGATAGTCGTTACGGATATAAGGGCCGCGGAACTCATAAAACACGCATCAAACTCATTCCTTGCGATGAAGATATCTTTTATAAACGCGATAGCGAATATCTGCGACAAGATAGACGCCGACGTCAACGAAGTGGCAAGAGGTGTAGGGCTCGATAAGCGCATCGGCGCAAAATTCCTGAACGCGGGGATCGGGTTCGGCGGATTCTGTTTCCCTAAGGACCTGGCCGCATTCATAAGGATCGCGGAGAAGGCGGGTTACGATTTCGGGCTGCTTAAGGAAGTCGAGAAGGTGAATGATAACCAGAAGATGGTGCTGATGAAGAAGATAGAGCATCTCATCTGGAACCTACCTAATAAGACGGTAGGTATCCTCGGGCTTGCCTTCAAGCCGGATACGGATGATATAAGGTATGCCCCGGCGATCGATGTGGCCGAAATGCTCCTTAGGGAGGGCGTTAAGGTCAAAGTGTATGATCCGGTGGCTATGAACAGAGCTAAGACGGTATTTGGAAAGCGCGTCAAGTTCTGCAAGGACGCCTACGATGTGGCGAAGGATTGCGACTGCCTCGTCATCGCGACCGAATGGAACGAGTTCAAAGAACTCGATTTCAGGAGAATAAGAAAGCTTTTGCGGCAGCCGGTGATAGTTGATGGCAGGAACATCTATGATCCGGAAGAGATAAAAAAACTTGGATTTAAATACGTAGGCATCGGGAGGAAATAACATGATAGACGGCGTAAAGGTCAAAAAATTAAAAGTGATACCGGATGAACGCGGCAGGCTGATGGAGATCATGCGTAACGACGACCCTCAATTCACCAGGTTCGGCCAGGTCTATATGACGACGGCTTTTCCGGGAGTGGTCAAGGCATGGCATTATCACAAGCTCCAGGACGATAATTTTACATGCGTTTTCGGGAAGATGCGCCTGGCGCTATATGACCCGAGAAAAGATTCTCCCACGCACGGAGAAGTGAACGAATTCGTCATAAGCACCGACGATCCGATGCTCGTCTCGATACCTAAACTCGTCTACCACGGTTTCAAATGCGTCAGTGACCAGGAAGCTATAGTGATAAATACGGTGACCGTGCCTTATAACCGCGAAACTCCTGACGAATACAGGCTCGACGCTTATGAAAATAATATACCTTATGATTGGAGGAAATAGGCATGGCTCTTAAAGGCGTTATATTAGCCGGCGGATTGGGTAAGAGGCTTCATCCCCTGACCAAGATAACGAATAAGCATCTGCTCCCGATATATTCGAAACCTATGATCTATTATCCGCTGCAGACGCTCGTCGATGCCGGGATAGAAGATATCCTGATAGTGACGGGCGGCAGGAATGCCGGGGATTTTTTAAGGCTTCTTGGCAACGGTTCCGCATTCGGCCTTAAACATATAAATTATACATACCAGGAAGGCGAAGGCGGCATAGCTGAGGCGCTGGGCCTTGCGAAGCATTTCGCCGGGGACGATAAGATAGTGGTCGTACTGGGCGATAATATAATACAGAAGAGTATAGCAAAGGATGTGGAAGATTTCAGGAAGCAGCCCAAAGGCGCAAAGATCCTGCTCAAAAAAGTGGAAGACCCGGAGAGGTTCGGCGTCGCTTCTTTTAAGGGAAATAAAATAGTATCGATAGAGGAAAAACCGAAAAAACCTAAGTCGGACTACGCCGTCATCGGAATATACATGTATGACAGCCAGGTATTCGAAATAATAAGATCGCTCAAACCTTCAAAGAGGGGAGAGTTCGAGATCACGGACGTAAATAATGCCTATCTTAAAAAAGGCATGCTGACATACGGCATCCTCGACGGATGGTGGACCGATTCCGGAACGTTCGACTCGCTTTTGAGGGCGAGTAACCTTGTAGCGAAGGAAGAGTGCAAAAAATGCAGATGAAAAAGATATTGGTGACGGGCGGCGCAGGGTTCATAGGTTCGAATTTTATCAGGCATATGCTGAATAAATACAGCAGCTACCGCATAACGAACCTCGATAAGCTCACATACTGCGGCAATCTCAGCAACCTTAAAGATGTATGTAAACACAAGAATTACAAGTTCGTCAGGGGCGACATCGCAGATCCTAAGATCGCGTCTGCCCTTGTGAAAGAGAACGATATAGTCATAAACTTCGCGGCCGAGACGCATGTTGACAGGTCTATATCCGACCCCGCGTGTTTTATCAGGACGAACGTATTCGGTACGCATACGCTTTTAGAAGCGGCCAAGAAACACGGGGTGGAGCGCTTCATACAGATATCGACTGATGAAGTTTACGGCAGCATAATAAAAGGATCGTTCAAGGAAACCGACCCGCTTCTGCCGAACAGCCCGTATTCCGCGTCCAAAGCATCCGGCGATCTTCTGGCGAGGTCATACTTCGTCACTTATAAACTTCCTATCATAACGACCCGCAGTTCGAACAATTTTGGCCCGTACCAGTACCCGGAGAAGGTCATCCCGCTCTTCATATCGAACGTCCTTAACGGTAAGAAACTGCCTGTATACGGCGACGGAAAGAACGTAAGAGACTGGCTCTTCGTCGTCGATAATTGCGAAGCTATCGACGTTGTGATGCACAAAGGAAAGCCCGGAGAGGCGTATAATATAGGCGGCGG
>JBAYFK010000211.1:0-2988 GCA_041667225.1 Candidatus Omnitrophota bacterium | reverse complement strand
TTCATCATAGCTGTATCTCTATCGCTCCAATCCCAGCTGCTCAAAGTTCTTATGGCCGAGGCGGCGCTTATGATATTCATGTCGGCCCTTGCGACCGAATGGGCGTTCCAGGGCGCCGAGAAGATGCACATGGTCTTCATATCTCTCGTAGTTACGTCGAGCCTGCAGTTCGCGCTGACATATTTCTTCGTAAAAGGCCCTGCCGATATATTGAAAGTCCCGCTCATAACTTTTATCGGGAGCTTGCCTGTAATAGTAGTATTCCTGCGCAAACTGCGTTTTAAGCTATGTGTTGGGTGCCTCGACTTAAGCCGCCTAAAGATATACCTGTCGAGCTCTATTGCGATATGGGCGATCTCCGTCTTCGCACAGGCATATAACGGGCTCGATATCGTGATACTCGGATTCTTTAGGCCTCCGGAAGAGGTAGGATGTTTTACGATCGCGCGAAGGGCGATAGGGGGAGCTGCGCTCATCATGGTAGTTCTCGCTAATGCCGTACTGCCGCACCTCTCGAGCAATTTTTTAAAGAATACGGAACAATTCAAATATGCGACCGGGAAGTTCCTGCGCCTTTCGATGGGCGTGATGCTCTTCGTATTTTTGCCGATCATCTTATTCAGTAAGGAATTCATAGAGCTTACCGTCGGGAGCCAGTATGTTACGGCGGCTATGCCGCTTAAGATAATGGCAATGGCGCTCATCCTGGTGCTATTCAACCTGCCTTACTCTACCGGCCTCATTGCGGCAGGCCTTGAGAGGGAGGTTCTGAAGCAGGCGGTAGCCAGCGCCGCATTAAGTATTATTTCGAACTTTATTCTTATACCAAGATATGGTATGATAGGCGCTGCAATATCGTTCTTCCTTGCCGAGTTACTTGCTCTTGTCTGGATATTGTATGTATATCGTAAAAAGATCGAAGGAAGGGAGGTGGCAATATGATAGAGAGAAGCGAATTCAAAGGAAAACCTGTTCTCATAATAAAGCGTGACGAGAATGACAAGTATCCGTTTTCATTCGGAATGACTAAGGCTAAACTGATCCTGGATAATCTCGAAGAGATAAAGAGGTTCGTCGAGGATAACACCAAAGAAGAAGGCGGGAATTAGTAGGGGTAAGGGACATCCATGCGGATAGAACCTAAGAGGTTATTGCACAGGGTCATTTTCTTTATAGGGTGGCTGCTGTCGCCCTTGACTTTATGGAATGACGTACTTGTCAATATTCCGCTTTCGTATCTATTCGCCAATATCCTTATCAGGTTTATTCGCGTGGATTTTCTTTTTCTCGTGCTTATTCTATACTGGCTGAGTAACGGCCTTGGGCTTCTTATGATGTGGGCAAGCGGCCGCGCTATAATTCGCGACAGGGCGCATCTCATCAAAGAAGCTCTTAATCTTGTACTGGCTATACTTGTATACAGCATCATCATTATCCTGCTCAATCAATTCGGAATTCTTAAACCCATCGATAAAATACCTCCATTTCGTTAAGTGATAAAAAAGTAACGTAATTTCCTTGCCTATATATTGATATTATAATAAAATATAGCCCATTATGATAAGACGGATCAATGTAACTATAGCGCTATCAGCGCTTTTTGTCTTTCTCATGTCCGGCAGCGCCTATGCCTATAAGATGGGTGATGTGGACGTGACCGTTGATGCCCAGATCGGTGAAACATACGATGACAATATCACCTATGAAAAGGACGACAAAAAGAGCGATTTCATCACCGCCCTGACTGCTGGGATAGCCGGCAAGTATGAAGGCAGGAGAGTCACTATAGATGTTTCCGGCGATGTGACCGAGCAGCTCTATGCCGAACATTCGAATTTTAATAATACTTCAGAAACCGCTTCCATCGTCTGCCTATACGAGATATCCAAGTACGACCGCATTAACCTGAAGGACACTTTCAGCCATACATACGAGCCGCGCAGTTTTGAAGAAGAGTTCGGGGTCAATAGGGGCCACTACAGCTATTTCAGGAACAAATTCTACATAGATTATACGCGCGATATATCAAAACAGCTGAGCGCCATCGTGAGGTACACAAATTCGCTGGACGTCCCATCGATAGAAGATATCAGCGATTCATATTTGAATTCAGCAGGAGTGGAGCTCGATTATTTAGTCAGCTCTCAAACCATTGTCTTGGGATCGTACGATTTTTCCATCAGGAAATTTGACCCGGGAAACGACGCCAAGACGCATGCCGCCGCATTCGGGCTGAGGCAATATATAACTAAGCAGTTCTATTTTGACGGCAGGGTAGGATTGGATTACCTGAATTCCTATAATGGCCAGAATTACACGAAGCCTATGTTCATGGCATCCCTGACCGATGACCTCGACAAGAACACATCTATCGCGGTTTCATTCACGAAGCAGTATCAGACCAATGCGTACTCGCAGGACCTCTTCAACTACTGGGAGATATCAGGGTCCTTTAAACGCCAGCTGACTAAGCGCTTAAGATTCGCCGGCTCTGTATTTTACGGTAACGGAGAGTATATGTCGGGCGATATCAGCGACGATCTGTTCGGCGGCAAGGCGGCATTTTTCTACGATATGACCGAGCACCTTAGCGCCGAGTTAAGCTACAGGTATTCGATGACCGATTCGAACGCTTCGTATAGAGAATACAAAAAGAACACGGTATTTCTCGGAATGACGGCGGAGTTCTAGCAATGCTGAAAGAATACTCGAAGATCCTGACAAAGCTGCTGATGATAGCCGATATGGCCATCGTGGCGGCATGTTTTTTCGCCGGCTACTACTTGACGGAGAGGGCCGGAGGGCTGTACTCATTCAATTTCTATGCCAGGTTCATCGTACCGTTCGTCGCTATATGGGGAATACTTTTATATGCTCTCGGGACATATGAATCGTTCAGGACTAAAAAGCTTACGGATAGCTTCTTTACCATTTTAGAGATCGCGTTCATAGGAATAGGAGTGTCCGGGATACTGTTCTATTTCTTTA
>JBAYFK010000210.1:0-2990 GCA_041667225.1 Candidatus Omnitrophota bacterium | reverse complement strand
GAGGTAGCACCCTCATAAACGGCCTTTGCCTGCGCCGCGAACGTATCCTGCCCCGCGGATGCAACTCCATTCTGCCTGACCCAGCCATCGGTCGAATACGCACTCGTCATGGCAATCTTAACGTTGTTCAGATAGCTGTAGTCGGCAAAGCCTTGGCTGTCAACAGCCGCCGTCTTGAACGCTATGTATTGAATATTGGCGTCTCCTATGATGCCGCCTGTCTTGGACCACGGCTGGAAGTAGAAGTTGCTAAGGTTATCGGCGGTCTGCCACAGGCTCTTCTCCGCTTCAGTTACGATCTTGTCCTGATTCAGGTCCCACATATCGATAACGTATGTGTGATACTGGCCGTCGTTGATGTTATTGCCGGCCGCGGCTACGTTGATGGACATCGTCGTGTAAGTGCCGCTGGAATTATACCAGTATATCTTTGCGGTCGAGATCGTCCTGTTTGGCGGAACGTCACGATTGGTATATTTATACCTGATCTCGACATAGCGGTTCTGTCCGTTCGTACGGTCTATCTCGCTGATCACGCTATTGCCGTCCGGCCACTTGTTATTTGTGCTAAGATAAAGCTGGGGATCTTCGTAATCATAATCAGTATAGAACCTGATCGATCCGTCGCTATTCGTCGTGTAGTTGCCGCCGTTCTGCGCGGACACGAGAGCCGTTGTGCCCCAAGGCTCATTCCAGTTGCTCGGTACAGCATAGGAGGTATTGTTCTTACCGTTGATACCGAGCCAATACATTCCGTCACTCTCAACGTTGAGGTCATACTCAACCCAAGGATTGTACCCTTCATACTGCTCACCCTCGTTAGAGGCAGAGCCGTCAGTGTATTTCGTCCATTCATAGTAATATGAAGACCCGGAACTCGTCGTATACGAATCTCCGCGTTTTATCAATCGCGCGCCTTTGATCGATTCCTTCATGAACTCATCGTCTTTCTCATCTATAAGTCCGTCGCTGTTGAGATCGTATTTACTCTCCTTGAGCAGGGATATCACGCCGGCTTCTTCATCGTTAAAGTAGCGGTACTTCTTCGTCACCTGGTTACGGGTAACGGCGATAAGGTTGCCGTCTTCTACACTGCTCGTGAAAACTATCAGCCCGTCAGCGGCGTCTTTCAGCGTAAGGGTACCGTCGGCGTTGATATTGGCGTAATATGCATACCCTTCGAGCTCGATCTTCGCGCTCATGTTCATCTTGACGCGGTGCTGTCCAAATATTTCCATATCCTTAGTATCGATCACTTCGTCCTTATTGAGATCGGCGGCTTCGAGATACTTCTTGTCTCTCATCACGAACTTGCCGAGGTCAATAGAAAGGTCTTTTTCCGGGTTCGCCCACACAAGTTTGATATCGTGCTGGCCGGCATCGAGAACTACATCGAGCGTTCCGTCCTGATACACCCACCTGTTGGCGCTTATAAGGAATTCGCCGCGTTCTATACCGTCGACATATACCTTGAACTTATAGTTCTTGAACGTAGGCATCGGGTAAGCCTTTGCGTTGAAGGATCTCGCAGACAGGCCGATCGTATAGACGCCATCGTTAACGGCATTGACGGCATAATTGAGGTAATACGGGTCTTCATTAATACCATAGCTCTCGACAATGTCATCGCCGAAGATATGGTATCCCGAGGGTTCATTGAACCTGAAGACGGATGTGCCGGCGTCTATCTTGGAGGTCTGTTTGGCATTGAGCTCGACCCCGCGCGTGCTGCCTAGGGCATCCCTGATGACCTTTTCGTCAGCGGCGTCAACTACTCCGCTCTCGTCGAAATCGGCCGCCGATATAAGGTAGATGCGCCCGGCTTCATCTTCTTTCACGTTATATACACTGCCGTAATTGCCGCGTTTTACGCTGACGCCGTTAAGCAGGGTACCGTCATTACCCTTGCCGGAACTATCCTTTACCGTGCTCCCCTCTTCGTAGTCATCGAAGCTGTAATTGAGTACAAGTCCGGCTTCATCGCCGCGGGCTTTCGTATTTTTGAGAGCCGCTATATCGGATTCGCCCTTGGTGACGTTCCAGATGCGGACGTTATCGATCTTTCCGTTAAAGTAGTTGGGATCGCTCTGCCACCATCTGCCGATCTGGACATTCGATCCGTTCTGCTTGACGTCTGCGTAGCCCGTAGTATTGGTATCCTGTCCTGCCTTGATACCGTCTATGTATATGACAAGTTTCGAGCCGTCGTATGTCGCAGCTACATGATGCCAGCTCTGGAGGCTGACCGTAGCGGTCGAATCGATCATGATATTATTGCCGTTAATATTATAAAATTCGGCGCGCAGCTTTCCCTGATCGGTGATGTGCATCGCATAACTCGAGTCGGCATTATTCCATCCGATCTTACCGATAATGGTGCTAAAATCGCTATCGTAGCTCTGAAGGTTGATCATCGCTTCAATGGTGAAGTGGCTCCCGGTCAAATCTAGCGTGGGGCTATCCGGTATTTCTATGCCGCTCTCAACACCATCCAGCTCTACCCATTTCTTAGCCACTCTTACCATACTGATATCGTCTACCCATGCCCTGTTATCAGGCGTATTGGAATCAGTCAGCGTACGGTCATATACCCATCTGAGTTTATAAGAACCGGCTTTAAGGTCTATATTTACGCACTCGCCCCAATCGGTACCGTCAGCAGTGTTCCTGGACGCGAGCGTCTTTACGGAGGTGCCGTCGACCAGTTCAAGGCGCAGTACGTCCGACTTGTCAGAGGCTATCTTCCACCAGAAGCTCATCACAGCATCATCGGTGAGCTCTATATTGCGCTCCATGTAAGAGCTGCTGTGCGCCTCTACAACACCCGACTGGGCAGCAAAGCCGCTGCCGTCATGCGATACGGTATTCTGGTTCATCCAGTTATTCGTCGTGTATTCGGCAGGCAGCGCTTCGGAAATACCCTTTGTGATGTCGTACATGATATTCAGTTCATCTACCATAGCGTTCGAGTTGGCGCCCGGCGTAGTCGT
>JBAYFK010000209.1:0-3000 GCA_041667225.1 Candidatus Omnitrophota bacterium | reverse complement strand
GAGGCCCTGCCGTTCCCGGACAACACATTCGATTTCGTATATTCATCATCGGTACTTGAACATATTACCGATAAAGAAAAAGCCTTAAAAGAGATGCTGAGGGTCTGTAAGAGCGGAGGGTCTGTGATCTTTATCATACCGACTTTCGTTCAAAGTTTATGCGCCTTCCTGCACTTATATCTGTACATAGCGAAGCGCGCGCTGGATGTTTTTTGCGTTAAAGTATTACGCATAGGGCCGAAAGCTAAGGGGACGCTACTGCCGAAGGCAGACGATACCTTGAGGTCAGGATCCAAGATCGTAGGGAGCTTCTGGAAGAACCATCCGTCGTTTCCTCTTCCGGAACCTCACGGGGCTTATAAGAATATCTTTCATGAATTCGTGAACCAGCTGCCGGGCCGATGGACGGCCTTGGCGAAAAAGTGCGGGGCCGCATCCGTCGACAGCTTTGCCTTTCTATTCATTCCGTTCAATGTGCTGGAAGTCTTTACTACGAAAGCGATCGCGAAGCTGTACTCTTCTTCCAGAGGGTTCCATTATGCGGCAGGGAAGTCTTTTTTAAAACATTTTGCGTACAGTCTTTGTGTGGTAGCTAAAAAAGGTTGATCTACACCGAAAGGATGATGAAATGAATCCAATAAGCGTGATAGTACCGGCGTATAAAGAGGCCGGGTGTGTAGGCAAGGTCATAGATTCCATAAAGAACTACATGCAGTCGCAGAAATTGGAACACGAGATAATAGTCGTCGATGATGATTCCCGCGACGGTACTGCCGATGAGGCCAAGAAACATGGCGCTAAGGTGATAAGCCATCCTATCAACAGGGGCTACGGCGCTGCGCTCACGACCGGTATAAAGAACTCAAAATTTGAGCACATCCTTATCATAGACGCGGATGAGACGTATCCCGTCACTGAGATAGGGAAGCTCGTCCCGTTCATGGGCGATTTCGATATGGTGGTCGGGGCAAGGCAGGGTAAATATTTTCACGGCTCTACGATCAAGAGACTATCGAGGATGGCGTTCTATATGCTGCTCAATTTCGTTACGGGCGAGAATATACCGGACGCGAATTCGGGACTCCGGATATTCAAGAAGAGCGTTGTCATGCAATTCGAAGAAGACTTCTGCAGCGGATTCTCTTTTACGACTACGATAACGATCATACTCCTGTCTAACCGCTACCTCGTCAAATTTGTTCCCATAGACTATAAGCCGCGTACGGGGAAGTCGAAGGTGAAGTACCTGCGCGATACAGCAAGGACCGTCCAGATACTTCTGCAGAACATAAGCTATTATAACCCGATAAAGGCGTTCCTGCCGTTCTCAGCCATATCTTTCCTGATGGCTGTTGTTTTTATGCTGTGTTACTTTTTTAAGGGGCATAATGCCTTCTACTGCCTGCCTGCCGTAATATCTTTTCTGTCATCGTTGTTATTCATGTGTTTTGGCATGATGGCGTACGTTATTGTAAAGGGCAACAAGACAAGGACATGACAATGCCATCCAAATTCGGCATATTGATAGTTTTTATACTTGCGCTTGCTGCATCAAGCATCTTTGCGTTGTATAGTTTCCCGCTTGAAGGTAAGGATGCTTTGCAGTATAACAGCCTGGCTCGTAATGTCTATTCAGGCCATGGTTTTTCACTAAATAGCGAAGCTCCGTATATACCGACAATGTTCAGGGAGCCCATGTACCCGCTATTTTTAGCAGCAGTCTATACTGTCTTTGGTTATAGTATTAAATTTGCCATAATGGTCCAGATGATGCTGCACGCATTAACGGCGCTCCTTGCGTATGGCATAGCAAAAGAAATATTTACGCAGAAGATCGCTTTCCTGTCAGCGCTTGTCGTTGCTGTTTTTCCTACCCTTGCCAGCATGTCGGCGTATTTGATGAGCGAGACTTTTTTTACATTTATTTTGTGCTTGGCCGCTTATATTTTTATAAAGGCGGCAAAGGAATGGAAGGCAGCTTATTTCCTGGCTGCCGGCGCCGTTTTTGGGACGTTGATATTAACAAAGACGATAACTTTGCTATTGCCCGCCGTTATGGTTTTATGCTTACTAATTCTTAATGTAAAAAGGCGGATGATCTGGAAGCAAGTATTATTATGCGTTGTCGCTTTCGTTATTTCGTGCTCCATTATAGTCGGGATCTGGTCCGTGAGAAATGAAAAACTGTTCGGTACTTATGCGCTTGTATCCATAAGAGGCGGTGAAGTGATGTGGTCAAGGGCTGAGAAGATCGATGACTCGCCGAGGGAGATCATGGCGAGTGTCTGTTGCAGTTTTTCGGAATTTGCGGCAAAAAAACTTTTTCCGGATATGATAGGCGACTCCGGCAGGTATCTCTACAAAGATCTGGGGAAAGCAACAGTTCTTGAGCTAAAGTATGCCGAAGAAGGTAAAACGCCGGTCGAAATAGACAAGATCTTAAGGAGTGAAGCTTTTAGCAAGATAGCGAAGCATCCTTTGCAGTATTTGGCATACACTTTTGTAGAGGGGATAAAGATGACCGCTTTTACGTATCTGCCGATCTTGAATGAAGAGGCGGTGAAGAATTATTTTTCAGGCATTAAGAACGGCATCGTGATCCTCTCGGGTTTAAAAGGCGCCATGAGGATGATGGCATATCCTATCCTGATAATGTTCCTTCTCGGGATCGTAAAAAACCTGCGCATTTGGGACAGATGGTTCCCGATCTTTACGATCATCGTCTATATAAATCTCATATATTCCCTCATGGACGCAATAGGAAGATACGGTATTCCGCTTATACCTTTTTATTGCATATTTGCCGTAGCATGTTTATATAAACCAATAGAGGCCGCCGAATGAAAATTCTTTTATTACATCCGATAGTCCCATTTAGAGTAATGTGGGGCAAGTTCTACCGGGGCGGGGGGTTTATCCCGCCGGTGGGGTTAATGTCCATAGCTTCTTACATCAGGCAGAAGGGCCATGATGTCAGGATAGTTGATACCGGCGTTGAGG
>JBAYFK010000208.1:0-3026 GCA_041667225.1 Candidatus Omnitrophota bacterium | reverse complement strand
CAGAGCCAGGTTCGATAGATGAATAGGGCTCTCTTTTTGCATTATTCCGCCCTGCTGGTTCTGCTGTGATTTTCTAGCATGTTTCTTTACGTAATTTATGCCTTCGACGAGAGCGCGGCCTTTCTTCGGGAACACCCTGAACACTTTTCCCGTCTTGCCTTTATCTTTACCCGCGAGGACATATACAGTATCGCTCTTTTTTATCTTCTCCACACTATACCCCTTTACCCGTTATTTTCTGTCGATATTCCGAGCTTACGTTAAATGACTTCCGGCGCAAGCGAGATGATCTTCATAAAATTTTTATCACGAAGCTCTCTTGCGACAGGCCCGAATATCCTTGTCCCGCGCGGGTTCATCTGCAGATCGATCAGCACGATAGCGTTCCTGTCGAAACGCAGAAGGCTTCCGTCAGGGCGCTTTATCTCGAAAGCGGTCCTTACAACTACCCCTTTCACAACTTCGTGATTCTTTACAATGGCATCAGGCGATGCTTCTTTTATGTTGCAGGTGATTATGTCGCCGATACTGGCGAACTTCCTGTTGCCGCGCCCGATAACCCCGATCATAGATGCTCTTTTCGCGCCGGTATTATCCGCTACATCCACAATGCTTCTCATTCTTATCATAATTGAACCTGTTTACCCTTTTGCTTCTGTTGCCGCTTTAGTAATAACCTCTACCAGTCTCCACCGTTTGGTCTTGGAGAGGGGACGCGTCTCTACTATCCTTACAGTATCGCCTACTTTAGCCGTCTTGTTCTCGTCGTGAGCTTTGAAATTCTTCTGTCTTTTCAAAAGTTTGTCATAGACAGGATGGTTCATCACCCTGCTGACTTTTACGGTGATGGTCTTGTCCATCTTATCGCTTACGACCACACCTATACGTTCTTTACGTTTGCTGCGTTCGTTATTTGGCATCAGCCTTCTCCCTTATGATCGTCTCGCACTTAGCTATATCTTTTCTTGCTTCACTGATCTTGTGCGGCTTTTCGATGCGCCCCGCCTTCGCCTCGGTCCTAAGCCCGAACAGCTCTTTCTTCAGGGCATCCATCTTCAGCCTGATCTCTTCAACAGTCATATTGCGTAATTCGTTGGCTTTTATCATTGAGCTTCCACCCTTGTAATGAATTTTGTCCTTAGAGGGATCTTGTGAGCAGCTACTCTCATGCATTCTTTGGCTATATCAAGAGGAACTCCGCCCATCTCGAACAATATCTTTCCTTTTTTTACGACCGCGACCCAGTGGCTCGGATCACCCTTTCCTTTACCCATTCTTGTTTCAGCCGGCTTCTTCGTTATTGGCGTATCCGGGAATACCCGTATCCACACCTTACCACCGCCCTTAAGATGCCTCATGAGCGTAACACGAGCAGCTTCGATCTGTCTGTCTGTAAAATACCCGTTCTCCAGGGATTTTAATCCGAATTCTCCGAACGACATCGTGCATCCCCTGAATGCAGTCCCACGGACCTTGCCGCGCTGCATCTTCCTAAATTTTACCCTCTTTGGCATCATCGCCATAATAAGCCTCTCGAATTAACTTTTTTTATCTTCAGTTTCTTCAGTTTTTTTCTTATCAAGCACCTTATCGCCCTTATACAGCCATACTTTTATCCCTATAAGGCCGTAAGTGGTGAAAGCTTCTGCAAATCCGTAATCGATCTCTGCCCTTAATGTCTGCGCCGGTATCGAGCCTACGCGATAACTTTCCGTCCTGGCTATTTCTGAACCTCCGAGCCTGCCGCCGCAGATGATCTTACAGCCTTGTGCGCCTGCATCGAGGGCGCTCTGTATGGACTTCTTCATCGCTCTCTTGTGAGGTATGCGCTTCTCGATCTGGAACGCTATATTTTCCGACACTAGCTGAGCGTCAAGGTTGGCATTCTTTATCTCTTTGATATCGATAGCTACCTCTTTACCCGTGATAGAGACGAGCTCTTCTTTAAGCTTCTCGATCTCCGAGCCGCGCCTTCCTATTATGATACCGGGCCTGGCGCTGAATATGAGAACCCTCACCTTATCGCTTGCCCTCTCCACTTCGACCTTGGAAACGGCGGCTGTCGCCAGCGTCTTCTTTATGAATTTCTTTATTCTCATATCTTCCAGAAGCAGCTTGGCAAAATCCGCTTTCTTGGCGAACCATCTGGACTTCCAGGTGTATATGTAGCCGACTCTCAAACCATACGGATGTACTTTATGACCCATTTATCCCTCGTTGTGACCTGCGAAAACCTTACTTCTTGGCTGCCGCTGGTTTCTTTTTAGTAATCTTTTCTTTAACTTCTTTGACGTTCTCTTTCGGAGATACTTCCTTCTTTACCTTTGACTCTTTTTTTACAGCTTCTTTATGCTCATCGGCGGGCTTGGAAGGCATCTCGTCCAATTCCACTATGATGTGGCTGGTACGCTTCTTTATCATGCTTGCCCTGCCCATCGATCCCGCCCTGAACCTCTTAAGACTCGGGCCGCAATTAGCTACCATGCGCGATATGTATAATGTGCCTATGTCTAAGCCCTGGATGCGCTTTGCGTTAGCGATAGCCGCGCTGATCAGGTCGATCGCCAGCATAGACGCCTTCTTTTTCATGCCCATAAGTATGGCAATTGCGTCTTCCGGGTTCTTGCCTTTGACCAACGGTATTATCTGCCTGAATTTTCTTGGTGTTATCCTTATATATCTCGTTTCAGCTCTTGTTATCATTTTATGTGAGTTCCCTTGATACTTCAGTTGCCGCGCCGTGCCTCTTGAACGTCCTGGTTGGCGCGAATTCTCCCAATTTATGTCCGACCATATTTTCCGTCACATAGACAGGAATAAATTTTCTGCCGTTATATACCGATACGGTTATCCCTACAAATTCCGGCGATATGGTAGACCTTCTAGCCCATGTTTTTAAGGGTTTTTTATCCCCTGTTTTCAACATCTTCTGAACTTTCATCAAAAGCTTTTCGTCTACAAACGGACCTTTTTTAGTCGACCTTGACATTAATTACCTCTTCGTTATGTTTTGAATTACCTTCTAT
>JBAYFK010000207.1:0-3034 GCA_041667225.1 Candidatus Omnitrophota bacterium | reverse complement strand
TCCCGGACGATCAAAAAGTAACTTATATACCCGGCAGTCTCGATAACCTTGAGCTCATGCGCAATTCGCTCGACGATGTTCCTCTCAAGCTTATCGCCGTATCGCTTTGCAAGCCCCTCGTTCACCAGTTCCCTGAAATAACCCTCTCTGGTCTTCCCTTCAGGCGGGATATAGACGGGCAGGTGGTGTTTCTTGAAGTCGAGTTCCACGTTGCACATCTCCGCGACCTTTACGGTATTTTTGAGCGCGTCAGGAGCTATATCGCCGAACGACCTTGCCATCTCCTGCTTGGACTTCAGGTAAAACTCATTGGTCTGGAGCTTCATCCTTTTAGGGTCTTCCATCGTCGTCTGCGTCTGTACACAGAGCAGGACTTCATGAGCCTTGGCATGCGCCCTTTCAAGATAATGGATGTCGTTCGTTGCCGTCAGGCCGATGTCGAGTTCTTTCGACATCTTGATAAGCTCCTGGTTCACGATATCCTGTTCCGGGATGAGATTATCCTGTATCTCGAGATAGAAGTGGTCTTTACCGAAGAGTTCTTTGTATTCTCCTGCGATCTTCTTTGCCTTGTCGATCTGGTTGGTCATTATGAGATGCGGTATCTCGCCCTTAAGGCAGGCGGACATGCATATGAGGCCCTCATGGTACTTGGCAAGAACTTCTTTATCGATCCTGGGGCGGTAATAAAAACCTTCGAGATAACCGGCGGTGACTATCTTCATCAGGTTCTTGTAGCCCGTCTCGTTCCTTGCGAGGAGAAGGATGTGGAACGAGGCTTCGCTTATACCGTGGGCAGATTTTTCGAAACGAGAACCCGGGGCGATATAGGCTTCGCACCCGATGATGGGTTTTATGCCGTTCTTCATGGCGAGGTCGTAGAATTCGATGGCGCCGAACATGTTCCCATGGTCGGTTATGGCGCAAGCCGGCATCTTGTATTCTTTGACCTTGCGTATTAACGGTTCAAGAACGCAGGCGCCGTCAAGGAGGCTGTATTGTGTGTGGACATGAAGATGGACAAAATCGGAGTGTGTCATTAAAGTGAGGCTCGTATCCGTATTATATATTTAAGGGGTTTGAGAGTATACTCCCAACTCACTACTCACAACTCCCAACTAGATTTACTTTCCCATTCCAACGCGCTGAGCTACCTGGAATACCTTGCCTTCTGTCTGGATCGAGGGCGCGATGATGATCTCTGTCTTATGCATCTCTTTTATATTTTTTGCGCCTACATTACCCATCGATGTCTGAAGGGCTCCCATAAGATTCTGCGAACCGTCGTCAACTTTGGCCGGGCCGTATAATATCTCTTCAAGAGAGCCGGTTACGCCCACCCTTACCCTGGTACCTCTCGGTAAGTTAGCGTGCGGAGTAGCCATACCCCAATGGAATCCTCTGCCAGGAGCTTCTTTCGACCTTGCAAAGGCAGAGCCGACCATAACCGCATCAGCGCCGCAGGCGAACGCTTTACATATGTCGCCGCCGGTCGTCATACCGCCGTCAGTTATTATAGGGATATATTTTTTTGTTTTCTTAAAATACGCATCTCTGGCAGCTGCGCAATCGACCGTAGTCGTTACCTGGGGAACTCCTATACCAAGGACGCCTCTAGTCGTACATGCCGCGCCGGGCCCTACTCCTACCAAAAGTCCGCTGGCGCCCGTCTCGAAAAGCTCCATCGCAACTTCATAAGTTGAGCAGTTGCCTATCATCACGGGGATCTTCGCGGACTTACAGAAATGCTTGAAGTCGAGGGCTTTATACGCTTTAGAGATATGCTTAGCAGTAGTTACGGTCGACTGAACTATGAATATGTCGGCTCCGGCCTCTTTAGCAAGGGCGACGAAACGCTCCGCCCTTTGAGGTATGGCGCTCACTATTGCGGGCGCGCCCGCCTTCTTTATCTCTTCGATCCTGCGCGATACCAGTTTCTCTTTTATCGGCTCAAGATATATGCTCTGCACCAGTCCAGTAGCTTCTTCGGGTGTCGCGTGAGCGATCCTTTCCAGGACTTCTTCGGGATTCTCATACCTGGTCTGTACGCCTTCGAGATTCAGTACGGCAAGGCCGCCGAATTTGCCCATAGCGATGGCAAACTTGACATCCACGACTCCGTCCATAGCCGCAGCTATGATGGGTACGCGGTATTTTTTGCCGGCGATCACTAATGTAGTATCAACCTCTTCCGGGTTGATCGTTACACGTCCCGGTACAAGGGCTATTTCATCGAATCCGTAGCAGCGCCTAACTTTCCTGTTAACGCCGATATAAAATTGTGCCATGGCTCTCCTCTAGATCTATTAGGGTTAATTGGGGTTTAATATAATACAGGTAGACTATATTATATAAATACCGGCCGTTTGTCAATTAGAAAAAAATAGCCCCGGGATAACCCGGGGCTATTTCGCTTACAACTTGCCGCTAAAAGAGTTGCGGCTTAGTACATTCCGCCCATACCGCCCATGCCACCCGGCATTCCGGCCGGCATAGCTGAACCTTTTTCCTGTTCAGGTATGTCAGTTACCACAGTTTCTGTCGTTATCATAAGCGACGCGATACTTGCGGCATTCTGGAGCGCTGACCTTGTAACCTTCTTCGGGTCAATGACTCCTGCCTGCATCATATCAACGTACTCGCCCGTCTCGGCATTGTATCCTTCGTTAGTCTTCCTCTTCTTCACTTCCATGACGACTACCGAGCCTTCCATGCCGGCATTATTGGCGATCTGGCGTAAGGGCTCCTCAAGAGCCCTTCTTATGATGTCGGCTCCGATCTTTTCGTCGCCTGACAATTTAAGGCTATCGAGAGAACCTATGCATCGCAGAAGCGCTACTCCGCCGCCCGGGACAATACCTTCCTCTACCGCTGCCCTGGTCGCGTGTAATGCATCCTCTACACGGGCTTTCTTCTCTTTCATCTCGGTCTCTGTAGCGGCGCCTACGTTGATCACGGCTACTCCGCCTGCGAGCTTCGCGAGCCTTTCCTGAAGCTTTTCTTTATCGTAGTCTGAATCGGTGATCTCGATCTG
>JBAYFK010000206.1:0-3041 GCA_041667225.1 Candidatus Omnitrophota bacterium | reverse complement strand
CCGCGCCATCTGCAGATCATCTATGAGATCAACCTGCGGTTCCTGCGGGATGTCGCCGTCAAATTCCCGGGAGACAACGACAGGCTACGCAGGATGTCTATCATCGAGGAAGGCTCGACGAAGAGGATAAGGATGGGCAACCTCGCTGTAATAGGCAGCCATTCTGTGAACGGGGTCTCTGAGCTCCATTCGGAACTTTTGACGACGCACCTTTTCAAAGATTTTTACGAGCTGTTCCCCGGCAGGTTTAACAATAAGACGAACGGCATCACCCAGCGCAGGTGGCTCAAAAAATCTAACCCGGACCTCTCGGGTCTCATCACAAGCGCAATAGGCGATAAGTGGGTCACAGATTTTTACCATCTTGAGAAGTTATTGCCATATAAGAATGACAGCGCGTTCCGGGAAAAATGGCTGAAGGTAAAATATAATAACAAATGCCGTCTAGCGAAATACATCAAACAGACGATGGGCATACCGGTCGATCCCGACTCAATGTTCGATGTACAGGTAAAGCGCATACATGAGTACAAACGCCAGCTTCTCTTCTCCTTCTATATAATATCGCAGTACCTTAAACTGAAAAAAGACCCGAACACGCACATCCAGCCGAGGACATTCATATTCAGCGGAAAGGCAGCGCCGGGTTATTTTATGGCGAAATTGATAATTAAATTTATCAACAGGGTGGCGGACATCATAAATACGGACCGCGGCATACATAACAAGCTTAAGGTTATATTTATGGAGAATTACCGCGTTTCCCTGGCCGAGCGTATATTCCCGGCCAGCGAGCTGTCCGAGCAGATATCCACCGCAGGCACTGAGGCGTCGGGGACGGGCTGCATGAAGTTTATGGTGAACGGCGCGTTGACCATCGGCACGCTTGACGGCGCCAATGTCGAAATGGTGGAAGAGGTCGGTAAGGATAATATCTTTATGTTCGGCTTAAAGGCCGACGAGGTCCTTGAATTACGTTCGCAGGGGTACGATCCGCGCGAGTTCATAGAGAATTCGCCCATGCTAAAAGAGGTAATGGACCTTATACAGAGCAATTTCTTCTCTCCCGTAGAGTTCGGATGTTTCAGCCCGATAACGAACAATATGCTCTACACGGATTATTTTCTTGTATGCGCGGACTTCGACTCGTACTGCCGAATGCAGGATAACGTCTCAAAGGCGTATAAACGCGGCTCGGAATGGACGGAGAAATGCATAATTAACGTGGCGAGATCCGGAAAGTTCTCCAGCGATAGAACGATCGAAGAATACGCAAAAGAGATATGGAATGTACCTTATAAACCGCGGTAACCGGTGCCCATGATCAGAAGAAGATCAATATTTGCATTCATCATCGTGGTGCTCGTCGCCGCGCTTATCATACCCGCATTAAAAGACAAGCTTGTAAAGATCTCCGTTGAAAATGGCGTGCAGGTCATAACCGGACTAAAGCTTAAAATGGGCCAGCTCAACGTAGGCGTGTTTAAGCCTATAGTCAGCATTAAGAACCTTATCATTTTGAACCCTCCCGGTTACCGTGACGAAATGATGCTTGATATGCCCGAGATCTATGTCGACTATGACCTTGGCTCGATCAGGCAGGGGCGCATACATCTGAGAGAGATACGCCTGCATTTGAAGGAATTACTTGTGGTGCGGAATGAAAATGGTGAACTCAACCTCGACTCTCTAAAAGTCGTTAAAGCTCAAAAGGCGGGGAAAAAGCCGGGCGAGGGTGACGCCAAGAAAGCGCCTCCAATAATAGTGGATAACCTTTCGCTGAAGATAGGGAAGGTTGTATTCAAAGATTATTCAAAAGGTCCAAAGCCGTCCATAAATGAGTTCAACATGAATATAGATGAAGAATATCAGGACATCGAGGATGCTTATTCGCTCGTCAGTATCGTAGTATCCAGGTCGCTAAGAAGTACAGCTATCAGCAAGCTGGTTAATTTCGATGCCAGCGGGCTCCAGAGCACCGTATCAAAAGTAATGAGCGGCGCTATTAACAGGACCCAAAACGCCATGCAGGGAACTGCTGATACCCTGCGTCAAACAGCGAGATCCATAATCGATATAAAATTACTTCCTGAAAAGAAATGATTACCGGCCGGACGCCTTCTCAATAGACGCTCTTGCGTCGTCTCTTAGGCGGGCAAAATCTGCAGCGCTATAACCTGACGTCTCTATAGCGGGTAACACCGTTACCTTACAGGGGCTCTTTACCTCGAATATCCAGCTCCCTTTAGGTATACAATTGCCGGTCCCTTCCAGATATACAGGAAGGACAGGTAATTTTTCTTTAATGGCGAGTTTGAACGCGCCGTTCTGGAACTCTCCCATAACGCCCGTCTCGCTTCGCGTACCTTCCGGAAAGAAAAGCACTGACATTCCGGCGCGCAACCATTCAGCAGCTTCGCGATACACATGCTTAATGCTTGAAAAATCCCCTCTCTCCAGCTTAATATGTTTTGCTAGTGAAAGGTTCCAGCCAATGAACGGTACCTTGAAAAGGCTCTCTTTAGCAACCCACTTAAACTGCATCTTGGTCTGATACAACACAACAATGTCCGCAAGGCTCTGGTGATTGACAACGATCACATATGTCCTCTTCTTGTCTATGTTCTCCAAGCCTTTTACATGCATCTCCCAGAATGGATTTATAGCTACGATCGCGTCGGACCACCAGAAGCACTGGGAGTGCACGATCCTTCTTTGCTTATCGAAGGGGAGGGCTATCGACAGGAATAACATCACGACCCATAGCACTATTGTGATGAAGCCGCCTATCGCCCACATGAATATAGATCTCAATTTTTTAATTATCATGATTATACATAATAATTTATCACCGCCTTATTGTCAACAGATTCCCAGTCCCTCATCACACGTTGGCGTTTACTTTTGGGTGTTGCTTCCGCTTGTCGCAAACACCCAAAAGTTCCGCCATCTGAGGAAGGGTTGATTTTTTACGGGTGGCACTCCCGAGACTTTTGCGAAGGGCGTGTTCGGGGTGCAGTTATGAGTCCTCTGTCAGTGTT
>JBAYFK010000205.1:0-3041 GCA_041667225.1 Candidatus Omnitrophota bacterium | reverse complement strand
CTGCCAGTATATTGAACATCCCTATGGATGCTAATGCTGCCGAAGAGATCGCCAGGCGTTCCAGGGGGTCTCCCAGAGTGGCTAACAGGCTTTTGAGGCGCGTAAGGGATTGGGCTGAAGTGAAGAGGGACGGAAAGATCACGACGGAAGCAACCGAAGAAGCCTTGAAGAGCCACGGCATCGACAAGATGGGACTCGATCCGGTAGACCGAAAAGTTATAACGATCATGAAAGAGTCGTTCGACGGAGGCCCTGTGGGGATAGAGTCGATCGCCGCGACGCTTAATGAAGAGCCCGACACGATAGTCGATATAGTCGAACCATTCCTTTTAAAGATAGGTTTCTTAAAAAGAACCCCAAGGGGCAGGGAGCTGACAAGACTGGCTTATGACCACATGGGATATGCCGGCAGGAAAAAAGAGGCTCAGAAGGAGATGTTTTGAACATACTACTCCATATCTGCTGCGGCCCTTGCTCTATCCATCCTATTGAAGAGTTGAGAAAGACCGGGCACACGATAGCCGGTTTTTTTTCTAACCCGAACATCCATCCTTATTCGGAATACCTGAAAAGAAAAGGCGAGGTTGAGAAACATTCGAAGAGCGCCGAACTTAATGTAATATATGACGCTTATAGCATAGAAGAATTTTTTCAGAATATTGTTTATGATGAGGAGAAGGAAAAAAGATGTCCTGTGTGCTGGTGGATCAGGGTCAGGAATACGGCTAAATACGCGAAAGAGAACGGGTTCGATGCGTTTACTACAACTCTATTGGGCAGCCCGTATCAGGATCACGAGGTGATCACGAAGATGTGCCAGGAAGTGGCCATTAACGCGGAGATCGGTTTTCATTATGTAGATTTTAGAAAAGGTTTTAAAGCCGGATATGACAAAGCAAGATCTATGGGCATGTATTGCCAGAACTATTGCGGATGCGTCTACTCGGAAAAAGAGAGGCTGGAGAAGAAGGGAAAGAAATGAAAAAAATATTCACAGCGATCCTGGTATTCGCAGTTGCCTTTACCGGTATCATTGCGCCTGCCGCACTCGGTGATGCTGAGCTTAACCCTATCATGAGAGTTTGCATAATCGATAACACCAAAAATGTGCACCTTACTCTTATGCACGGCTTTAAAATATATTCTATAGAAACGGGTAAAGTGATCACGGAGGGGTCTTCGTTGACGATAGATGTATTGGCTACAAAGACGGGCTTGAGGGTAGGAAAGAAGCATGTAAAATCTCCCGGAATAAGAGTTAAGGCTGTGAAGAGTTCAAATATTTATGTAAATGAAAAGCGTTTCAGGGGAGATATTGAGATAATACGCAAAGAGAACTCGAAACTCATGGTAATAAATTACATAAGGCTCGAGGATTATCTTTACGGGGTGCTGTATCATGAAGTATCGCACCGCTGGCCCATGGAAGCGCTGAAGGTCCAGGCGATCGCCGCCAGGACTTTTGCCCTTTATCAAGCGAGGCAGAACAGGCTGCAGCCGTATGACCTGCGTAGCGACATATATTCACAGGTTTACGGCGGAAGCGGTTCTGAAAAATGGTCGACGACAAAAGCGGTTGACGCTACAAATGGAAAAGTCCTTGCTTTTCAGGGAGACATTTTTCCGGCATATTACCATGCGACATGCGCAGGTCATACCGAAGACGCGACGAATCTTTGGAGCGTTAATTTGCCTCCGCTTAAAGGCGTGGAGTGTAACTATTGCGCCCATTCACCTCATTACAAATGGACAAGGTCGATACCGCTACGCGAGTTGAGGGATATGCTTAGAGATAACGGCTATGATATTGATGATATAGAGTCGGTCAAGATACTATCCAGGAATAAGTCCGGCAGGGTGGATAAGGTAGACATTCAGGATAATGCCGGTGTTTCCGTAAACATTACCGCAAAGGACTTCAGACAGCTTATAGGCCCTAACGCTGTGCGATCTACGAGGTTCGACGTAGAGATAAAGCGAGGACAGCTTGTGATCACTGGATTGGGGTGGGGCCACGGAGTTGGCATGTGCCAGTGGGGCGTCTTCGGGATGGCGAAACTCGGGAAAAAGGCGAACGAGATCCTGTCGTATTATTACCCCGGGACTGAGATAACTACTATTGATAAACTTGCGGCCGCGAAATGAAGTTATCAGAATTTGATTATATCCTTCCGAAAGAATTGATAGCCCAGTATCCCGTATCCGAGCGAGAAAAATGCCGTTTGCTGGTCCAGGACAGGCAGAACTCTTCTCTTTGCGATAAAATATTCAGTGATATCATAGGGTATTTCAATAAAGGCGACTGTATCGTTCTGAATGACACCAGGGTGATACCTGCCAGGCTTTTCGGCAAACGCGCGTCGGGCGGCAAAGTGGAATTGTTCATCCTGGAAAAGAAGTGGCCGATCTTAGAAGCCTTGGTAAGGCCTTCCGTAAGGATCAAGGAAGGTGAAGAGATCACTCTTGAGTCCGGAGACAGCGTCGAGGTCCTGGGCAGGGGTGAGATCGGAAGGTTCGTAAAATTTGAGCGGCCCATCGATGACGTGCTGCGTGATGCCGGCCATGTGCCTCTGCCGCCGTATATAGCGCGTACCGATGACAAGTCCGATAAAGAGACCTACCAGACGGTTTATAGTTCTAAGGATGGAGCTACAGCAAGTCCTACAGCTGGCCTTCATTTTACTAAAACCCTTCTTGACGAACTGAAAAGCAAAGGCGTCAGCATTGTCTATGTGACATTGCATACCAGTTACGGCACATTCGCGCCCGTCAAGTCGGACGATATAACCGGACACAAGATGCACAAGGAATATTTTGAGCTTTCTTCATCAGCGATCGAAGAGGTTCGAAAAACCAAGGAGAGCGGCGCTAAGGTCTTTGCGGTAGGCACCACGAGCGCGCGCGTACTGGAATACTGCACTGACAGGATAACCGGCTCACAGTATCGCGCCGGCACGGATATGAGCGGT
Organism: Candidatus Omnitrophota bacterium; assembly: GCA_041667225.1. Taxonomy (GTDB): domain Bacteria; phylum Omnitrophota; class Gorgyraeia; order 2-01-FULL-45-10; family 2-01-FULL-45-10; genus JBAYFK01. The sequence continues at coordinate 72 of JBAYFK010000205.1, read as the reverse complement.
TATACAGATCTTTTTATTTTTCCGGGATACGAGTTCAAGATAGTGGACCACTTAATAACGAATTTCCATCTG
>JBAYFK010000204.1:0-3044 GCA_041667225.1 Candidatus Omnitrophota bacterium | reverse complement strand
GGTATCGAATAACCCGAGGAGAAAATAATTGCCACAAAAGAAGCTATGAAGATACTCATGCCGAATGCATAACGGCGCGGTGAAACTACGCCCGGCATCTCCACAAGGCTGCCCGTCCGCACTATCTCGCGCCTGCTAATCAGCTCCTCCAGGGCATTAAGTTTTCCGGTAATAACATCGACTCCGGCTAATCCCGTACTTGATATAGCCGTCCTCAGAGAAATTATTCTGCTGTTGACATCGCCGCCCTGATCGGATGTGCCCTCTATGTCGTCTTTATATCGCTCAATCATTTCCATTATCTCAACCAGCGAATCATCGAATGCGGGATTGTTAAGGGCTTTTATGTCGGAATATAATGTTGTGATTCCGCCTCTTTTTGCATCACCGATACCGATCACATCTTCAATCCATTCATCGTATTCTTCCAGTATTCTTTTCCTTCCAAGATAATCGTTAACGCCTTTTACTATCCCGCGCATCGTATAGAATCTATGCAGGAATATCGGCACGATAATGATGGCCGCGCCGATTCCCCATGCCCATCCCGTGGGTAAAAAGTTCAGTATGCGCGGAATGGTCATATCTACGCCTGTCTGCAGATCCAACATGAATGTTCCGATACCGGTCACTTTATTTATTCCCAAAGCAATCGGCGCCACGATGGGAGATGATAAAAGCGCTCCACCGATAAGTTTCAAAGGCATAAAATGTATCCACCAGAATATCGTCAGGAATCTGGCAATGCGGAACATAATAGGATGCACTGCGCTGCACAGCGTAGGAATAAAAAATACCATCGCGCCCCACCAGCCTTTACGTTCCATGAGATCCCGTAAATTGCCATTTTCTGAAATAACAAGAAGGCCTATGATATACCCTTTTATCCATCGGGACATCTGTTTCGGCCTGTATTTAAAACTTAGGCCGGATTCAAGGCCGGCCGGGTCCTCCGGCGTGAGACTGTAAAACGCGGCGATATTAAATCCGTAATACCACGAAACGAATCCCAACATATAGTCCTCGGCGACCTGATATTCATCCCATGCGCCTAGAGTAAGAAGCTTATTCTTCGTCCTGTGATGCTCCGCGATAATTTCGGAACATTTGATATTAGTTTTAGTGCCTTCTCTTGTCAGTTCTATCTTTTCATTAAGATTAAGCCTCAAGGCTACGGCTGGATCTTTCCAGTCGATATCTTCAATCGGTTCGGTGCAGAAATATCCGGTGGTTCCGCCAAGGGGTTTGAATGTGTCCTGGGCAGCCATGAAGCCATCCCAGCCGGCGGTATACCAGCTGGCGTATTCACCGTACATATATGCGGATACCTGCCCGGGCGAACGGTGCAGTGCGGTGTTTATCTTGGCAAGCCGGCCCTGTCCATTTTTCGGTTCGTTTATACGCCTGTATTCGCCGATGATCAACTGTTGAATAAACTCATTTTTACTTATCTCTTTCTTAAGATATTTCGTGGTGAACTCCCCGTATTCGGGCATATTGCACAGCGCTATATACAAATTTATAAGTTCCCTCTTCTCTTTTATACCGGAATCGCTGGTGTCACCCGCATATTTATTTATATGCTCCCAGAGCATACCGGTAGAGAAAAGCCTCTCGTCTTTTTCCGTCAATTCCAATAATTTTCTGAGCGCGTGGTTCGTGAAATATTTCAGCTGCCTTCTCAGAATACTGTCGGTCTTAAGATTAAACTGATGATGCAGCGAGAGATCCTGCCTGGCCTGCGCATCCCACGACCTATTCAACCCGGCCATATAGTCGCTCACGATCCTGTTAACGCTTCTGGAAACTTTGTCGACTACCACATTAACGCCGTCCCGATCTTCATCTATCTCGACCCAATTGCGCTCTATCGCAGGCTTAACGCGAGTATCGACAAGATGCCTTACCTTTGCAATGCCATCCATAGTGCCCAGCACAAGCTGAAGTATCTGGTTGGGCGCCGGTATATTCTCCGCATCATATATGATGCCGCTTATACCATCCGATTCATTCAATACGGCCGTATTGGCTCCCGGCTTTGTATAGGCCTGGGAAGGCTCTCCGGGCCTACCATCCTCTCTTACCGTTGCTCCGCGGAATACCAGCTGAGGAGGATACTTACCGGCTTTCTGATTCTTCCTGACAGAATCCTGTACTTCGGTATCCCAATTCTCTCCGGCAAATATGAATTTTAATTTATTTAGCGGATATCTGAATCCTAGCAGAGCATTGATAAGTTTAAACAGGGCATCGGCGCCCATTACAACGACTATCCACGGTGTGAATTTCGGCAATAGGTCATACATCACTATTATCTTTCTCTCATTCGGTGATTCTCTATTGAAGAAGTCCCGTATCTGATTCGCAGAGATCGGGTTTCCGCCTCTATCCTTCAACTGCGCCGGATCCGCCATAGCTGCCCATAGTGTGAGCTTATCATCTATGCCAAATTCTTTTTTTAATTCATTGAACCCGGCGCCCGACATCCTGTCAATAAGATCCCGGACGGAAAGTCCGTCATACACCCTCTCTAGAATCTGCCTGCGCTCTTCACCTGTCGCCTGGCCGAGGCCTTTATAAACGGCGCCCGAAGGCTCCGCCCCTTTGCCGAACAACTGCTCATATTTCAAAACCTCTGCGGATGTCAGTAAATTTTTCCAGTAATCAGCATCGCCCGGTTTGACAGAGGGATGCCGGCTCTTTAAAAGGCCGGCCTTCTCGATAAGCGCAAGGTCATCCTGCGTATATTTACCGAATACCGTGTTGATAAATTTACTATACGCGATCGATATCTCTTTCTTTTTATCCGTTATATTACGCCTTTGCTCGTCCACTATATTAAGATCATTATCGCTTCTGCCGTCATAAAGCTTATCGTCTTCTGATATCGCCTTAAATCTGTCTCTGGCTTTATAAATAACGGCCAGTTTCCATGTCGACCGTAGGAGCTCTCCGATCAAACCAACTCTTAATATCACGCCTATCCAATCCATACGAAAACCGAAAACTATGATTGCCGTAAGGGCGGTAAGTGACAATGCAAT
>JBAYFK010000203.1:0-3075 GCA_041667225.1 Candidatus Omnitrophota bacterium | reverse complement strand
TTGAGTAAAAAATATACGATAACACTTATTCCAGGAGATGGCACCGGACCGGAGCTAGCCGAAGCGGCTAAAAGATGCGTCGATGCGCTGGGCCTCGACATAACATGGGAAGTCAAGGAGGCGGGAGAATGCGCTATTGAGAAATATAAGACGCCGCTGCCGGCGCACACCCTTGAATCCATCAGGAAGAACAAGCTGGCGATCAAAGGGCCCATCACCACGCCTGTAGGTAAAGGGTTCAGGAGCGTTAATGTTGAACTGCGCCGCGCGCTCGATCTGTATGCCTGTTTAAGGCCATGCAAGAGTTATAAAGGCGTCCGTTCGCGTTATGATAATATCGACCTGGTCATCGTAAGGGAGAACACGGAAGACCTTTACGCGGGCATAGAATTCCCTAATGGCGCGGATGAGACGAAGAAGCTGATCACTACGCTAGAGACGATGAGCAAGAAGTCGATAAGGCCCGATTCGGCCATCAGCATTAAGCCTATCTCGATAGAAGGATCTAAGAGGATAGTGAAATATGCCTTCGATTATGCGATCAATAACAACAGAAAGAAGGTCACGGCCGTCCACAAAGCGAACATAATGAAGTATACTGATGGATTATTCCTTGAGGTTGCGCGGGAAGTGGCAAAATCTTATGAGGGCAGGGTCGTGTTCGAAGACAGAATAGTCGACAATATGTGTATGCAGCTCGTCCAGAAACCGGAAGACTATGATGTTCTCGTTCTGCCGAATCTATACGGCGATATATTATCCGATCTATGCGCGGGTCTTGTCGGAGGCCTTGGTGTAGCGCCGGGCGCGAACATCGGCGAAGGCATTGCAATATTCGAGCCGACGCACGGCAGCGCGCCTAAATACAAGGGCCTTAATAAGGTCAATCCTTGCGCCATTATTCTTTCTGCTGTGCTGATGCTGAAACACATGGGTGAAGAAAAAAAAGCGAAAGAACTTGAAGACGCGGTTGCCGCGGTGATCAGTGAAGGCGCGGATGTAACTTATGATATGAAGAGAGACAGGAATGATCCTACCGCTGTAAGCACAAGCCGTATGGCAGACGCGATCATAAAGAAGATAAAGAAGGGCTGATAGATGTTAAAGAAGATCTCAGTTATAGGCGCAGGATTTGTTGGCGCAACGCTCGCTCAGAGGATAATAGAAGGTGATATAGCTGATGTCATATTGGTCGACATAGCCGGGAATATAGCCGCAGGTAAGGCTCTGGACTTGTCCGATGCGGCGCCAATAGTCGGGCATGAAAGAACTATTAAAGGGACGACCGGCTATAATGAGATCGCGGGCTCGGATATCGTTGTTGTAACAGCAGGACTTGCCAGAAAACCCGGTATGACGCGTGAAGACCTGATCGCCAAGAACGCCGCTATAATCCGCGACGTATGCTCGAATATAAAAACTTACGCTCCATCAGCCATCGTAATAGTCGTTACAAATCCTCTCGACGCCATGACCTATTTGGCCCATAAGGCCACCGGGTTCGAAAGAGAGCGGGTCTTCGGTATGGCCGGAGTCCTTGACGGATCACGCTTCATTCAGCTCTTATCAGAAGAGCTTCACGTGCCCCGCGCGTTGATAAAAACATGCATGCTAGGCAGTCACGGGGATACCATGGTACCGGTGATCTCTCAGACATTTGTTTCAGGAAAACCGGTAAAAGATATGATATCGGCCGAAGCTCTCGGTAAGATCATTGCGCGTACCCGGGACAGGGGCGCGGAGATCGTATCTTTACTTGGTACCGGCAGCGCATATTACTCACCCAGCGCAGCCGTATACAAGATGATACAGGCGATTTCGGGCGATACGAAAGATACTATGGTCGTCTCTGCCTGCCTGACGGGCGAATATGGCCTTAATGATTTGTCGATCGGAGTCCCCTGCAAAATAGGCAGAAAAGGTATTGAACGGATCGTAGAGCTGGATCTCTTGCGCGAAGAAAAAGATGCGCTGCTGCGGTCTGCCGAAGCGATAAAGAGCTCGACAAAGCTTTTATGAAAAGTTACGACCTCTCAATAATCGGATCCGGCCCCGGCGGATATGTAGCAGCTCTTTACGCCTCCCGCCGCGGTCTAAATGTATGCGTCATCGAGAGCGATCTTGTGGGCGGAACATGCCTCAATAAAGGCTGCATTCCCACCAAGGTCATGCTCAACTCCGCGTCCGCGTTTTCGGGCCTGAAAGATTACGCAAAGCTCGGGATCGATGTAAACGGCTACAACCTCAATTTCCCAAAAGTCTCATTACGTAAAAATGAAGTCGTTTTACGCCTGCGCACCGGTATCGAAACTCTCTTCAGAGCCAACCGTATCACTCTTGTAAAAGCCAGAGCTCGGTTATCCGGCGCAAATACAATAGAGCTGGATAACGGCGAAAGCATTACGTCGAAGAACATAATTATAGCGACCGGGTCAAGGCCGGCTGCTCTTCCGGGCCTTGGCATAAATGAGAATACAATATATTCGAGCGACGGCATTCTAGACATAAAAGAGCTGCCGCGAACCATGATGATAATTGGAGGCGGCATCCTGGGAGTTGAATTTGCTTCTATATTTAACGCGTTTGGAGTAAAAGTCACAGTGGTTGAGATGGCGGATAGGCTCATACCTTCACACTCCAAAGAAGCTTCGAAAAAACTGGAGATGATCTTTAAAAAGAGGGGTATAGACGTCCTTATATCAACGACTGTTGATCCTGCACTGGTAAAAAAGATAGATGCGGAGAATGTCCTTGTTGCAGTCGGGAGAAAAGCTAATATCGAAGATATTGGCCTACAGAACTGCGGCCTTTCTATTAACAACGAAAAGATATCTGTTGATAGCCATTTATGCGCAAATGGAGGCAGCATCTACGCAATAGGAGATTGCATAGGAGGGCCGCTTCTCGCTCATAAAGCTTTCTATGATGCAATGATCGCTGTCGATAATATAATGGGAAATGCATCCAATGCGGATTATTCGGCTATACCGAGTTGCATATACACAGACCCTGAGATAGCCAGCGTTGGATTGACCGAGGAACAGGCAAAAGAAAAGCATTCAGGCGTAAAGATCG
>JBAYFK010000202.1:0-3143 GCA_041667225.1 Candidatus Omnitrophota bacterium | reverse complement strand
TATCAGGATAAGATACCTCGACCTTCTGGGCGTCAAGGAGGATTTTCCGGAGAACGGCTATAAGGGTTCTTATATCGTAGATATCGCCGCCGCCTTCAAGAAAAAATACGGGGACAGGTTCGCCAAGACAAAAGAGCTGAATTATTTCAGGGAGTTCGGCCTGAAGTGGATATCAGCCGACATAAAAAAGGACCTGAAAAATTTTGGCGTCAAGTTCGACGTATGGTACAGCCAGAAGACCCTCAGGAGATCCGGTAAGACAGAGAAGACGATCGAGATCCTGAAAGAGAAGGGGCATATCTTTGAGCTGGACCAGGCGGTATGGTTCCGTTCCACGACATTCGGTGATGATAAAGACAGGGTTGTCATCAAGGCGGACGGCAAATACACTTACCTTGCGCCGGACATGGCGTACCATCTCGACAAATATAGAAGAAAATTCAAGCGTATCATAGATATCTGGGGGCCGGACCATCATGGATATATTCCGCGCATGAAGGCGGCTATACAGGCTTTAGGTTATCCGTCGGATTCCTTGTCGGTCCTGATCGTCCAGCTCGCTACTCTGTATAGGGGCGGGAATCTAGTTTCGATGTCGACCAGGGCGGGCGAGTTCATCACGCTTAAAGAGGTCGCCGACGAAGTGGGCAAGGACGCGGCGAGATTCTCTTTTTTGATGAGAAAGATATCCAGCCATCTCGATTTTGATCTCGAAGTCGTCAAAAGTCAGTCTATGGAAAATCCGGTGTACTATATACAGTACGCGCATGCGCGTATCTGGTCGATCATAGATAAGGCGAAGTCCATAAAAGTCTCGGCTACCAAGTTCAATTCAAGCCTTTTGAAAGAGCCGGAAGAGCTGGAGATATTGAAAGTGTTAAGGCAGTTCCCGACCATAGTCAACTTGAGCGGTAAGCTCCTCGAGCCGTATGTAATTCTGCAGTACCTTCAGGACCTGGCAGGAGTTTTCCATTCCTTCTATACCAAGCATAGGGTTGTCAGCGACGATGCCGAATTGACCAAGGCGAGGCTCATCCTTGTCGATTGCGTCAGGATCGTCCTTGCCAACGGCCTTGGATTATTGGGTGTTTCCCTTCCAAAAAAGATGTAGTATAATTATATCTAATGTTCGAATCCATCAAGATCTACGTAAATGAAGATCTCGATGCGGAGAAGCTTTCCGCATCCCTGGTCGAATATGGTTACGCCTACGCAAAGAGGGTCGCCGAGGAAGGGGACTTTTCGCGCCTTGGCGATACCATAACCATCTATCCTCTCACATTTGAATATCCCTTAAGGATCGAATTATCCGGGAGCCGTGTCGAAAAGATAAGAAGCGTCGATCCGCTCACATACGAAGTGGTCGAAGACCACAATACCGCCATGATCCTGCCGATAAAAGGCATCGTCAAGAAACGCATACGCGCTGACCGTGCATCCGAGAGCGGGGAAGAGTCGGCGATCGATAATTTTGTCGATATCGAGGCCGGCGATCATGTGGTGCATGTAGAGCACGGCATCGGAAAGTATCTCGGCACCGAGAAGATCAAGATAGGGAAGAACTTTCAAGACCATCTGGTGCTCGAGTATGCCGACGGAGATAAGCTTTATGTCCCTTTCTCCGACCTGAACAAGATCCAGAAATATATCGGCGCTGAGAAGCGCCCTCCCAAGATATACAAGCTCGGTTCAAAGCTCTGGAAGCGCGTGAAAGAAGGGGTGAAGAGCGGCGTAAATAAAGTAGCGCTCGAGCTTCTCGAGGTGCAGGTCAAACGCAATGCCGTAAAGGGCTTCAAATTCTCGTCAGATACGGATTGGCAGAAGGAGTTCGAGAAGGACTTCCCTTATAAAGAGACGCCGGACCAGACGCGCTCGACGATCGAAGTGAAGAAGGATATGGAAGCGTTAAAACCCATGGACAGGTTATTGTGCGGCGATGTGGGGTATGGAAAGACCGAAGTGGCTCTTCGGGCAGCGTTCAAGGCCGTCATGGATAATAAGCAGGTCGCCATGCTGGTTCCCACCACGATATTGGCAGAACAGCACTATAATACGTTCAAGTCCAGGATGAAAAAATATCCGGTATCGATAGAGATGTTATCGCGATTCAGGTCCGACGAGGAGCAGAAGAATGCCGTCAAGGCCCTGGCGGATGGTACGGCCGACATAGTTATAGGAACACACCGTCTCTTGTCAGGAGATATAAAGTTTAAGGACCTTGGACTCGTCATAATAGATGAAGAGCAGAGATTCGGCGTGCGCCATAAGGAGTATCTGAAGAAGCTGCGCGTTACGGTCGATGTGCTTACCCTTACGGCCACTCCCATACCGCGTACATTATATCTGGCTTTGATGGGGGGGCGGGACATATCGACGATCAATACTCCGCCGTCGGAAAGGCGGCCGGTAAATACGGAGGTCGTCCATTTCGATGACGCGATAATAAAGGATGCTATTACCAAGGAGCTCGCGAGGAACGGCCAGATATTTTTTGTCAGTAACCGGGTCCAGGGCATAGAAAAAATAGCCCAGCATGTTATGAACCTTGTGCCTGAGGCGCGTATAGCAGTTGCTCACGGCCAGATGCCGGAGAAGGCGCTCGAGAGCACGATGATGAAGTTCATAAAAGGCGAGATCGACTGTCTCATCTCGACGACGATCATAGAGTCGGGTATAGATATCCCTAACGCCAATACGCTCATAATAAACCGCGCCGACGCGTTCGGGCTGGCAGACCTTTACCAGCTTCGGGGGAGAGTCGGGCGTTTTACGAGAGACGCGTTCGCATACCTCCTCATCCCGAAGAAATTCGTCCTGACAGCAGAATCCCAGAGGCGCCTGCACGCGATAAAGAAGTTCCAGGACCTAGGCAGCGGATTCAAACTCGCTATGGAAGACCTGCAGCTGCGCGGGGCGGGGAACCTCCTCGGCACAGAACAGCACGGCTATATCCACGCAGTAGGTTTCGACCTATATTGCCGCCTCCTCAAGAGCGCGATCGACGGTTACAAGAAAGATAAAAACTTCCTCAGCGCCTCCCAGTCGTAACCCCACCCCAGTCACTCATTACCCGAAGGCGGTTACTTTTGCGGCCATCTTCCGCTTGCCGCAAATTTAGATTAGGCATCTAAATTTGCTGTTGT
>JBAYFK010000201.1:0-3188 GCA_041667225.1 Candidatus Omnitrophota bacterium | reverse complement strand
GGCGTCATCATTGCTCCAATGGGTAAGATAGTTCTTGCTGGCTGTAATGCTGTAAAACTTGATATAGCTGGTAACGGACTGATCTCTATAGCCATTGAAGAAGGTTCAGCCAAAGAAGTATTAGACTACCAGGGTAGGCCTATAACAGACCAGATAAAGAATACCGGAACCTTGGAAGCAAATGGCGGAGTAGTCATACTTGATGCAGAGAGTATCGGTAATGTCTTCCAGAGAGCTATCAATCTTGAAGGTGTAGTAAAGGCTAATAGAGTAGATATGACTGATGGAGTAGTAAAGATAACCGCTAATAAGGATATAGTACTTAATGCAACGATAGAGACAACTCGTCTTGAAGTCTCCGCTCCCCTTAATACAGTTACTATTGCTAAGACCATAGAAGCTGCCAAGGTAGAGACTCTCGATATCACTGCTCACTCTATAGTCACCATTCCAGACGTTTCCATAGATGCTCCCAACTCACTACTCACTACTCACTACTTGGATGTAGTCAGCCATTCTGCCAATCTACATATAGTTAGAGACGGAGGCATATACATTGAATCTGCTACCCCTAGTCTTGCGTCTTGCGACTTGCAACTTGCGCTCTTACAGGGTGATCTTGGATCAGTAGTCTACTTAGCTACCGGCACCCTCACTCTTGAAACAGACGGTACCCTTGATACGGCAGCTGGAGTAATATTACAAGCTAATACCATTAATGTTATAGCTCAGAGATTCGGTTCTGCCTCTACCCCGCTTTATATAGATGCTCTTAATACCAATATTGAGAAGATTACAGGAGATATAGATATAAGTATGTCGCAAGGGCTTGGCACAAGCATCTTGATATGCGGTCCGCCTGAAGGTGACCTCTACATTATCTACTCTACAGCCACAAATCTTACCCTTAAAGCAAAAGATGGGGGCATTACTCTTTCTCCCAACTCCCAACTCACAACTCACAACTTATCCCTCTACGCTAGCGGCCACATTATCGCCTTAGGTACTATAATAGCTGATACCCTGATCGAAGAAGGCGCTTCTTTTAGAGTTGGCGGCACCATGGAAGTGCGTTACGCCTACATGAATAACATCGATAACGCCGTCACCTATGATACGGGTAACTATTCAGGCACATATACAGATGCCGTAAATATCATAATAAACGATAACGCCATCATCACTCTAACCGGCAATACCACTTTTACTGCTGACTCAGATAATAACGGAACGGGCGCATTCACCATGAATGCCGGCTCTTCTATAGTAGGAGCTTTCACACTTACCATAAACGCCTCTGAAGATTCTACATTAAGGACTATAAATGGGGTAAAAACTCTTACCGTTACAGTAAAAGGAAGCGTTACCGTCAATAATAACATAACCGTCTCTGCTTCCAACATCTCCATAACTGCGGATAGTAACTATGACGGTAACGGCTCGTTTACCCAGGCTGCAGGAACTACGATAGAGACAGTAACATCAGGCTCTATAACCATCAATTCAGCTCAAACTGCTACCATCTATAACATTACTTCTAAAGGCAACGTTACTATTAGCAATATCAGCGACATTAACGGTAATATCCTATTGAACGGTAACATCTCTGCCGCGGGCACAAGCGTCAATCTATATGTATATGCTAACAATAACCTTACAATGGCTGGAAACGTAAGTATTTCTGGTACCCCTACAAGCGCATATATCTATTTATATGCTGATTACGATTGTAATGCTCAAGGAATTCTTACTATAAGTTCGGGCTCTATTAATACAAGCGCAAATGGCATTCTTGGGTTAAGATCCGCTTCTAATATATCTCCATCTGCTTATCTCACCGGTATGACATTTTCAGGAGTGTCGATATATGCTACCGGCAATTACAGCATTACGATCGACGAGTCATATACCGGTAAAACCAAAAGCATTGCCTTTTATGCTTATGGTGATCTTATAGTTAATAATTCTATAAGCTTGACGACAACTTCGAGCATTGAACTCAGCGCAGATTATAATACCGATGGTATAGGGACTTTAACGGCGGTCGGTTCGGTTACACTCAACTCGGGCACAAGCGGTATTACTTTAAGATCTTCTTCGGACATAGCCACTTCCACATGGCTGACCGGCGCTACGTTCGGCTCCGTCACCATTTACACCAATATCAATTACAATATTACGATCGACGAGTCGTATACCGGAAAAACAGGCACCCTTACTTTCTACGCCAATGGTAATCTTACCGTTAATAACGGCACAAGCTTAGCAACAACTTCCAGCATCAATCTCTTCGCAGACTATAATGGTGACGGCATAGGAAGCCTTATCGCTGCCGGATCGGTCACTCTTAATTCAGGTGCATCCACCATTACCTTAAAATCTGCCTCTGATATAACGACTTCCACATGGCTGACCGGCGCTACATTTGGCGGAATGTATATCTATACGTCAGGAACCGCTAATATAACTATCGACCAGCCTTATACAGGTAAGACACAAGCTCTTGCTTTCTATTCCTACGGAAATATTACAGTTAATGATGGCATAAGCCTGGGAACGAGTTCCTATATCTATATTCAGGCGGACTATGATTCAAACGGCATTGGAAGCTTGATAGCGGCTGGAACGGTCACTCTTAATTCAGGCACATCTAACATAACGCTGCAATCCGCCTCAGACTTAACCATGTCTACTTGGCTTACCGGAGCAACGTTCAACGGCCTTTCTGTCCTTACCACCGGTAATGCCAGTATCACGATCGACCAGTCATATACAAGCAGAACGAGCGCTCTTACCTTCTACGTTAATGGTAGCATAACTGTAAATAGCGGAGTGGCTTTAGGCACGACTTTAAGCATCAACCTCTCTGCAGACTATAATTCTGATGGTGTAGGAACATTGACTGCTCTTGGTTCTGTAACACTTAATTCCGGCACAAGCTCTATTACTTTAAGGTCTGCTTCAGACATAACCACTTCTACATGGCTTACCGGCGCAACATTCAATAGTCTTAATATTACGACCACCGGCAATGCCAGTATAACGATTAACCAGTCGTATACAAGCAAAACAAACGTTCTGTACTTCTACTCCAATGGTGATCTTACAGTAAATAATGGTGTAAGTTTAGGTACGACTTCAAGCATTAATCTTCTTGCAGACTATAACTCTGACGGGATAGGCGCATT
>JBAYFK010000200.1:0-3201 GCA_041667225.1 Candidatus Omnitrophota bacterium | reverse complement strand
CGGATGCCGACATGTTCGCTATTAAAGATGTTGTAGGCAACCTATACCGTTATGACATCAACGGCGACGGATCGGTCAATTATCTCGATTCGAGCGCATGGGATTCGATAGAGGAATATTACCAGCTTGGCTTGACGCTTACAGAGGCCGAGATAAAACAGGCGAACCTCACCGGCGATGTCGATGATTTCCTGCGCAAAGATATCGTCAATGAATCCGACATCTTAAGGTACCTGGCCGCCAGCGGTTCATGGTTCGGCAGGACATGGAACCCGACCGACATGAAAGCGTTCCTCGAATATGATTTTGTGAAGGACGACACGTTCCAGAGCTACGATGTGAACAGGGACGGAGTAGTCTCCGTAAAAGATCTGGCCAGGATAAGGGATGCGATAACGGCGACCGGTATCATGACTGTGACCTTCTCTGCATTCATCTATGATGTTTATGGCATGGAATATGCCGATGATATTATGCTCCATATGGATGAGGTCGAGTCTGTGATACGCGGTGACGGAGCCTATTCAGAGGATCTGTACCATAGAGCAGATATCAATAAGGACGGCGTTGTAGATAGGGACGACCTGGCTATGTACAGTAGGCTATATGTAGACAGCGAAGCCGGTATGGTAGATCCGTTCGGCGGAGTTACCGACGTGTATATAGGCGAACTGGCCAAGTATGTTGCGGGCACATTCACCACCGACAGCCTGAACCTGTGGTACAAGCTCAACCTTGCGAGCCAGATGAACCTCGATAACATCCTGTTCATGACCGATAAAGCGGCCGATTTCTCCGGCCCGATCGCCGACCAGGAAGCATGGATGCAGAAGGTGATGGATCTTTCATTCATGGCGGACCTGGTGCAGGATTCGAAGCTTTCGCTGGCCGATTTCATAAAGATGCAGGATACCATAGAGTCTGAGGGGTTGAGAAGAGACCTCGGGTTCTCGAAGAGGGCGGACGTATTCGCGATCGATACGGACGGCTATATGAAGTACGATGTGAATAAAGACGGCTCTCTCGATTACCAGGATATGATAGACCTTAGGAACGCATTCAACAACTTCACCAGGTTCGATATAGCCCATTACAAGAATGTCGAACTTGCGCCCGTGGCCGCTGCGACGATCGAAATACGCGGCATCACCTATAGTTACGAATATACGACTGCATCCGGAGGCACCTGGACGCTCACCGATACGCGTTCATTCGCGGTTGACGGCGCCAAGAGCTCGGTGTCGGTCGCCGGCATACCGTATAGTTCCGAATATACTACCGCTGACGGCGGCACGTGGACACTCCTTGACGCTGCCCAGGCCAGGCTCATGAAAGACAGGCGCGATTTTAACCTGAGCGGTATGACATATAGGGGCGAATATACGACCGCGGGCGGCGGCACATGGAAGATAAAGAATATCGGCGGTACAGAGACGGTTGAGGTTACAGGGACCGATACCGAAGTTGTGCTTGGAGGAGAACATTACCGCGTGACGGCCGGAACGGACAGTATCATTCTCAGGCATATAGACAGGACGATCAAAGCCTCCGACAGCGAAGCGGTATTTGACGGCCAGGTATTCGATATAGTCACGGACGGTGCGCTCCTCACCTTTAAGGGTAAGACATACGCGATCGTTAAAGACGACGAGACGGCTGTTATCGGGTCCAGAACGTTCGAACTTGTATTCAAAGACGGCAAGGTCGTAATACACTCTGCAGGCGCCTTGACTTCAGGCCGCGGCGTAGATAAGAACGGCGAGCCGGTCGTTGAGATAGATGAGGCCGACCTTGAACTCATGGACATTGCCTCTAAGTATAAATACCTCGAGAACTCCATCAGCGAAGCCGAGCTTAAAGCAGCGAACATATCAGGCAACGTAGATGCGAAGGGCGTTCCTATCATCACCGAAGAAGATTATAACCTCATGGCGGGCGTTATACAGTACGCCAAGGATGTGAACAGCGACAGGAAGTATATGGCGCTGGCAGATCCCAATGACTTTACGATGATAACCACTATCGTAAAGAACGGCGGGATGAATAAAGGCGATGTGGTGCTGGCAGGGCTTTCAAGGCTCGATATGAACGGCGACGGCGCTATTACGAACGCCGACCTTACGGTTGCCACGGGCGGTTTTGACGCCAAAGATGTCGAGTGCGTTAAAGCGGCGTACGAACTTGTATCTAAATACGGGTTCACGTTCGAGGATATCAGGAGCGCGGACGCGAACTTTGACGGCGTGATCGACCAGAAAGACGCCAAGATATTCAAGGAGAACGCCAAAGGCGGATTCGACCTTAACAGGGACGGCAGGATAGATTCCGACGACCTATTCATCATAGACCAGATGAGGACGATCCTTTATCAGGGCGCCATTATGCCTACCGCCTGGATAATAGCCGGAGACATCAACCGTGACGGAGTGGTCAATTCCAAGGATGCAAAGGACCTCAAAGATTCGATCGATTACCGCAAAGATATCAATCTTGACGGCAAGATCGATTACAGGGATGTATTCTTAGTTTCGAACGTCATAGAGGCGGGCAGGCTCGGGTTCAAGCCAGAAGACGTAATCGCCTCCGACCTCAACAAGGATTCCTGGCTCGACGAAAAAGACGTCTCCATACTTACAGACATAGTTCTTAACCTTAATAAATACGACCTCAACCAGGATGGCGTTCTTAACGGCCTGGATACTCTGGTGATATACAATTTACTGGGCGGTGAGCCGTCAGCCATAGTGAAGAGCTACGCAGATTCCGCGGTCAGTCTGCTGGCGGATGTACAGAGCGCTACGTCAAAACGTAATGCAAATTCGCTCCTTGCGATCATAAAGGATATCAGGCAGACCGCTGACGGAGTGAGGGAGAATATAAGGAATATCGTAGATTCGATGTCCGAGAAGCAGACCAAATATATACGCATGCTGCAGTCGGTCGAAGAAGAGATGGTCCGCCTTGACGGTATCGTAGCCGAGGCAGAAACGATCGTCACCGGGATGGCCGAGGATATCGAGACCGATCTCTCTAAGGTAAAGGCATTCCGTGATTTCGCGATCAGCCTGAAAGAGATGGCAGAGGGGCTTTCGATGCCTTACAGGCCTCAGGAGGCGAAGGATGTGGCCAAGAAGGCGCTCATAGAAGCCCAGACGATAGCCGCTTTGATCAATCTTACCGATAAACCGGCAGCTGATGCTT
>JBAYFK010000199.1:0-3257 GCA_041667225.1 Candidatus Omnitrophota bacterium | reverse complement strand
TTCGACCGTCTTGGCGTTCGTGCCGTCGCCGATCGTTAGGTTGTAGAAGTTAAAATCGGCTGCGTGGGTTTCAGCAATGTAAATAGATGCAGTGTCGGTACCGATAAGGCGGAAGGTGCCGCCGGTCGGTGTGAAATTAGATCCATCAGAAAAATATGCGGTCCCGTATGTGGTGTGTTTCCCGCCATAGACGTCGATCGTACCGCCGGATATATCCTCAGCCCATCCGGATTCACAGTACCAAGGGCTGTAGTTCCCGCCTGTATATGCGTTCTGGCCTACTCTAAATGTTCCTGAGCTCATCCTGAGCGTTGAACCGGCAAGTCCGTAGTAAACCCCATCGAAGGATGCGTTAAATCCATTAACGTTAAAGATACCTTCCTGGTGTATGAAATGATGGCTTGCTATGCCGGAAAGGAGCGTAACGATATTAGCGGCGCTGGTCTTGTTGACGTAAAAATAAGAAGAACCGCCATATCCAAAATCGTTATTTGCCCCGGAGACAGATATGGTCGAATCAAGGGCGCCGTCAAGAGATAGGCTCGTTCCCGCGACGTTAAAAGAGTTATCTCCGGATATGTCGACATTGCCGGCCACATTTACTATACCGGTGGTCATGTTGACGCTGCCGCCGGTCACCGTGAAGTTGCCGTTCACATCCAGGGTGCTGTTCGCGGCTGTCATGTTGAGGGTGCCGTTAGATTTGGAGAAGTTCCCGTTAACCGTGATCGTCTTGCCGTTCACGCTGAACGTGCCGTTCTGGACGGAGAGATCATGCGCGATTGTGATATTGGCCTGAGGATCCCATCCGCCCGTGCCGTTGAACGTCAGGTTGTAGAACTGCGCACTGCCCGGCGTAATGGTACGGCTTGCAAGAGAGCTGTCGAATATTACAGTATTGTTGCCGTGATTGAAGATGCCGTTATTGACGAAGTTACCGCCCATATTGATCGTCTTGCCGTTGGCGTTGATCGTGGAACCGTTAATTGTCATGTCGCCGTTGACGTCAAGAGCGCTCGGGAGTGTCCATGTGCCTACAAGTGCTGTTGCGCTGCCGACTGAAGCGGTCGGTTCGACTGAGGCGATCTTGCTCTGTATATATCCTGCCTGTACGCCGAGCCAGTTCTCAAAAGATGTCTCGCCGATATCGCCGACTACAAGATACATGGTGACGGGAAGAGTCGTGTTCGTTATACCGTACTCTAAGTTATCGCCCGTTCTGGTCATATACGCGTTCGACTGATATGCGCTATCACCGGAAATTACGGCATATCTGAGCTGTGGGTCACTGTTCAGCCCGTCAGCTGTTGAGTCATCATTCGATGACCAGTATGTATAAGCGGCGCCGTAAAGCGTGGTTTCCTGTGTCCAGCTATATGTGCTGCCGTCCGAGCCAAGGTTACCCGAGAAATATATTTTGCTCGCCGTTTCTCCGTTATAAGACGAGATCGGTACGATTCGTATACGGTAAGTATTAGCATTGGCCATCTCTATGATGACCTTTACGGTAAGAGAGCCGAGCGTAAGGGTCGTGGTCCCGAAATTATTCATATCTATGTTGTATGTAGTGCCGTTATATACTATTTTCGGGTTGCCGAAACTGTCAAAGGCGTCCCTGCCGGCATCGCTCCAGGTCGTATCGCTTATATCTCCAGTTGACGGGGTCCAGGTAGCCTGCGGGTTTATGTACGCGTTATTGACAGATCCGCCTCTTGACATTATTGAGGGATCACTTGCGCTTGCCAGTGTCGCGTCTCCATATTGTACGTAAATAGTCTTGTTCCCAGCCGGTAAAGAAGGTACGTTTACCCAGATACCGCCAGTCTGGCCGGACTGGTCCCAGCTCGCTATGTAATATCCAAGAAGCGTAAGGCCGTCTGAATCATAGAAGCGTATATCATGGCCATCGCTGGTAGAGTTGGCAAAGCTGAAATTAGAAGAGGTGAACGATATGTATACCTGATAATCGGTAAGCGTAACTCCATTGCTATTGGTTATCGTTATGGCGCGTTCAAATACAGAGGCAGAAGAGAATACGAGATGGTAATAGTAGTATCCTGCCGCAAGAGTGGCGTAATCCCTTGAGCCCGTATACTCGACCGTTCCGGAATTGGTATCGTTGACGAAGTTGGTCAGGGTCTCGCTGCCGATGAGTCTTAAAGTATCATTGTTGGTGAATACAGAGCTAAGGGCTAGAGTAAGGTTCCTGCCGCTAAGAGAGAGGGTGCCGTTATTGATGGTAAGATTACCACCCAGTGTTAAGGTGTCCCCAAGGCCCCATATAGAACCGGTGCTGTCGAATATAACGTGGTAAAATGGCGAATTGCCGCTCGTGATAGTCTTCTCCGCTGCTGTTCCATCGAATGTCACTGTGTTATTGCCGTGGTTGAATGTTCCTGCATTCGTCCAGTTACCGGCGACCGTCATGGCGTAACCTGAGGCATTGACAGTTCCCTGTGTAATGGTGAAGTTTCCGTTCACGTCGAGCGCGCCATTGAGCGTCCAGCTGCCCGTGCCATTGAATGTAAGGTTGCAATAAATATTTCCCGCTTTAAGGCCGGTGTAGGAAGTGGTGCCGGTATAGATAACGGTTCCCGAATCAGCGTCATTAGTGAAATTGGTAAGGGTTTCCGAACCTCTCAGTTTCAGTGTGCCTGAATTGAAGAAGTTGTTGGCGCTTGCAAAGGAAAGTGCATTACCATTCAGGTCGAGTGTTCCCGCTTGTATTGTAAGGGCGCCGGAAAGGGAGAGCGCTCCCTGGAGCGCCCATTCTCCGCCTATGCCATTTATTACTATAGACGCGTACGTAGCGGTCCCCGGGGTTATGGTATTTCCGGCAGCGGTGCCGTCGAAGGTGATCGTGCCGGTAGTGTTAAAGGTACCGTTATTGGTCAAGTTCTCTTCTATCGATATAGCGTAAGAGCCCGCATTTACTGTAGTACCGTTATTGATAGTAAGCGAACCATTCACATCAAGAGCTGAAATGAGTGCCCATATCCCGGTTCCGCCCAGCGTAAGGTTTGCATAGCTTAAGCCCGAAGGGATATTCTTTGTAGTAGAGGTGAAAAGGGTAAGAGAGCCCGTACCAGTAAAAGAACCGCCCGTTATTGAGACATCTCCGGAAGCGGTAAGCGAGTGGCCGCCAAGGTCGAGTGCGCCGCTTGCGAGCGAGAAGAGTCCGGTGACCAATATGTTGGATCCAAGAGTAAAACCGCCTGACGATCTATTGATCGTAAGGTTATTGAAGCTTCCTGATG
>JBAYFK010000198.1:0-3262 GCA_041667225.1 Candidatus Omnitrophota bacterium | reverse complement strand
TGTTTTTGTTGATGATATTGATCGGTTCTGTGTCTTACGCGGAGCAGGGCGGCGGTGAACAGACCGATTTCGTGTCGAGCACGCTCTCCGATGTATTCAACACATTCGGAGGCTATATATCTGGCGACCGCGAAGTGTTGAAAGACCATGAAGATGCCGATACTTATGTCGAGTATGACGATACCGGGTTGACCAAAGGAGTGCCCAGGACGCCTTCAAGGCCCAGGAAGAATATGCCCGACAACGACATCGTGAACCATGACGATATCAAAATAAGCGGCTCGACCGGCGGGAAATAGCCCTCAGGAGACACTTCTAAGCGATGGTATCCCGTATAGCGCAAAATATTTTATGGATCTTTATCATTACCGCGCTCACGTTCCCGGTATTCGCCGAGGAAGAAGGCGTGGTGAAGAGCGTAGAGGTAGTTTCGGATACGGTGACGGCCGCGGCCAATAAGACGGGCGCGTTATTATGCGGGAAACTGGAATTCACCATGTCGGAAGACAGGGATAAATATAACGACGAAAAAGATTATACCACGAACGCCATCGGGCAGAAGGTCCCGTCATCAACCCGCTCAAAGACATGGAAAAAACTTTAAACATAATCGCTAACGCGTCAAAATTGTCCGATCTGATAAATTATCAGGACGGCGCCATCGTAAGTAAAGAGATCATCAAGTCCGAGAAGGGGTCGGTCACGCTCTTCGCGTTCGATAAGGGGCAGGGATTGAGCGAACACACGGCTCCGTTCGATGCGCTCGTCTATAACTTTGACGGCAAAGCGGAAGTGTCTATAGACGGTAAATGGCATACCCTGGAAAAAGGCGGCATCATCATCATGCCGGCGAATAAACCTCATTCCGTAAAAGCGGTCGAACGTTTCAAGATGCTCTTAGTCATGATAAGGGGATAGCCCGGATAAGGATCCTTTATGGCCAATAAAAAGCTGCTTGTAGTCGATGATGAGAGGGATTTTGTCGACATCATAGCCGAACGGCTCGGGGCCAAGGGATTCACCATTCTAAAGGCATACGATGGGAGGGAAGGGTTGGAGAAGGCCCTCCTGGAGAAGCCCGATCTTATCGTCCTGGATATAGCGATGCCTGAGATGAATGGGTATGATGTCTGCATAAAACTGAAAGAGAATAAAGACCTCAAAGATACGCCCGTGATAATATTGACTGCGAAATTCCAGCCCAACGATATCGAATTCGGCAGAGAGGTAGGCGCGGACGCTTACCTCACCAAACCGTTAGAACTCGATACCCTTCTGAATAAAGTCAACGAACTCCTTAAAGCAAAGAACAAATAGAGTATCTGATTTTCCCGACCCATTGATTTTCCGGACCTCTATGATATACTTATCGCATGAAGATGAACGCATATCAGATATTCGCCGTGCTGGGGTCGACGCTTCTTATGGTTTCGGGCTATCTCAGGTTCACGAACTCAGGCAGCCCTAAAGAATTGATCATAGCCGCGCTCTATTTCCTGGCGAACATGATCATATTCTGCCTATAAAAATGGAAGATATCGCCGCAAAAAAATTCAGGGAATGGACTGAGGGGTTGGACCCGGTAGAGAGCAGGATATCGGTCTTCCGGCACATACGGGACATACCTTACGCGATCGTCGCGGAACTGCGCGACCCTTATACCGGGCCGTCGGGAATGCTCAAGCTCTGTAAAGGCTCCTGCGTCCCGAAGCATTTTCTTCTCGGAAAGATGTTCGGCCATCTCGGCATACCGTTTAAATATGTGAGTTATCTCTTCAACTGGGACGATCCCGCCATAAAATATCCCGGAGAGATCAGGTCCCTCGTTAGATCGATGCCCTTATCGGCGCATCTCGCCTGCAAGGCCGAGATCGAGGGCAAACTGGTGCTGGTCGATACCACATGGGACTTAAAACTGGCAAAGCTCGGTTACCCCGTAAATAAAGATTGGGACGGTTTCAGTGATACGCAGAATGCCGTTACACCTATCAAAGAGATCTTGCACGAGACCCTTGATGACAGGATAAAGTATTCATCGCTCCTGAGAGCCTCATATACAGAAGAAGATATGGTCGTTTACGGAAAGTTGGCCGAGAAACTGAATGCATGGCTCGACACTGCCAGGCTTTGAGGCCGAAGTCTATGAATAGAAAGACAGTCGTCGTCAATGACAAGATGCAGAAGAACTACCGCTATCATCTTACCGAGCCCGTCGGGAAGAACTTTGACAAAGAATTCAAGCCGTCCTTAAGCCCGAGTCAGATGCTCGCATTGGGCGTATTCGGCGGGAGATACATGACGGATTGCAAAAAAGAATTTCCAGCGTCGTGGTTCAAGAAAGCCAGGCTGTGCCCGGAAAGACACGACCCGAAAATGAATTATTTCAGGGTGAACGCGAGCCTGCCGCTCTCTTACTGGCGGAAGATGCGATGGATATACGACGATGATCCCCGGGGATGGTTCCAATGGTATTGCCGGTACTACATGGGCAGGCGCCTTCCGGAAGAGGATAAGAGGCAGATCGGGAGATGGAAAGCGATCAAGAGACATATAATGCAGATAGTGAAGAACTGCGACAAAGGCGACCGGGCCTGCAGGCCGAAACAGCGGCAGGCCGTGCTCCATTGGGCATATGACAGTAGATCGATGTGAAGGGGGGCGTGAAAGATGAGCAAAAAAGAGAAGGGGATCATACTTATCGCGCAGTGCCTTGTGAATCCTTACTGCAGGGTACATATATTGGGGCAGAATTTCCCGTTATCGAGAGAGCTTGTCGATTATCTGATGGAGCGCAAGGTGGGTATCATACAGTATTCGTGCCCGGAGACGACGGCGCTCGGGCTGCAGCGTAACCCTCAGGGGCGACAGCAGTACGACAGCATATTCTTCAGGAACCACTGCAAGGAACTTCTTAAGATACCTATGCTGATGGTGAGGGAGTTCGTAAAGAACAAATACAGGCTCGTCGCTTTTATAGGCCTCGAGAACAGTCCGACATGCGGCATACACTGGGGCAAGCATAAAGTGAACAGGTACCAGACGGAATCGCCCAACCCCGTCGATAAGCCGGATGCGGATGAGCCTGTCTTAAAAGGTATAATGGCGGAGATCCTGGAAGAGGAACTTTCAAAAGAGGATATAAAGGTCCCTTTCCTGGAATTCCCGACGCAGTCAGAGGAGGGTTCCGAGAAGAGGAAGAAATTCTGGCAGGAACTTAAGAAGACGGTCGAGCCGTACATCTTCACGGAAGATGGCGTGTCGT
>JBAYFK010000197.1:0-3266 GCA_041667225.1 Candidatus Omnitrophota bacterium | reverse complement strand
CAAAGTGGCTGATAAGATGAGCCATATATCAACTGGCGGAGGAGCGTCGCTCGAGTACCTGGAAGGCAGGGGATTGCCAGGGATAGACGCGCTTCAGGATAAATAACAAGGAATGATAATGAGACAACCTATAATTGCCGGCAATTGGAAGATGAATAAGAACATAACAGAGGCCATAGACCTTGCTAATAATCTGAAGAGGGGCCTTTTGGATATAGACGGGGTTGAGATAATCATATGTCCGCCCTTCACGGCGCTTAGCGATGTGAAAGAGGTCATCATGGATACTAATATTAAGCTCGGCGCCCAGGATGTATATTGGGAGAAGGAAGGGGCATTTACGGGCGAGGTTTCCGCCCCGATGCTGAAAGAGCTTGGGTGTGATTATTGCATCATCGGCCACTCCGAGAGGAGGCAGTTCTTCGGCGAGACCAATACCACGGTGAATAAGAAGGTAAAAGCGGCGCTTGCTGAAAAATTGAAACCTATCGTTTGCGTGGGAGAGATGCTTGAAGAGAGAAAGAGCCAGAAGACCTTCGACGTCGTAAAAGACCATGTTGAGAACGGACTCGCCGGCCTGTCGAAAGAGGATATGAGGAGCGTGACGATAGCTTACGAGCCGGTATGGGCTATAGGGACTGGATTGACGGCGACGAAGGAACAGGCTGAAGAGGTCCACAAGTATATCAGGGGCATTATAAAGAAGATGTTCGGCGTTGAGACGGCCGATGAAGTTCGCATACAATACGGCGGCAGTGTGAAAGCGGACAATATAAAAGAGCTTATAACCGAGGAAGACGTCGACGGCGCGCTTGTAGGCGGAGCGAGCCTTAAGGCGGATTCATTTATTCAAATAGTCAAAAATTCTCTGTGAGGTAAGGTATGTTATATTGGGTAATAATGGCATTGCACATAGTCGTTTCGCTGGCGCTGATCGCAGTCATATTGCTGCAGGCAGGGCGCGGAGGTGGTTTGAGCGAGTCCTTTGGCGGAAGTTCGACCCAGACGCTTTTTGGGACGAAAACATCGGTTTTTTTGATGAGAGCCACAGCGGCCGCCGCGGTCATCTACATTCTCACTTGCCTTGTACTGGGTGTTATGACGGGACATCGCGGAAGGAGCCTGGTGTCTAAGGGCGGCGCGATCCCGGCTTCAGGGCCTCAGCAGAGCGCTCCGATGCCTCTCCCGGACCAGCCGTTCGATTTCTAAAAGAAAGTCTCATATGTCTATGAACGGTATGAATTTCAGGCCGCTCAAGAAAACAATACCGCTAATTATTTTAGCGGTATTTTTTTTATTACAAGATCCCGCTTCAGCCTGGTCGGACGATGGCACTGCCGCGCCGGCGTACGGCGACGCTTTGGTGTCGGCGTCTATAGGCGATGCGAGGACATTCATCCCGATCCTTGCTTCTGATACGGCATCGGCCGATATATGCGGCATGATATTTAACGGCCTCATAAAGTATGATAAGGATGTAAGGATAATAGGCGATCTTGCCGAGAGCTGGGAGATATTGGATGACGGCCTCACGATACTATTCCATCTAAGGAAAGGCGTTACATGGCATGACGGTGCGCCATTCACATCGAAGGACGTAGAATTCACTTATAAGAAACTTATAGATCCGCTCGTGAAGACGCCTTACAGCGGCGATTTTGAAAGAGTGGCTTCTTTGGAAGCGAGCGATGAATATACCGTCAGGGTGACGTATAAGGAGCCGTTCGCTCCGGCTCTTGCGAGCTGGGGTATGTGGATAATGCCCGAGCATCTATTGAAGGATGAAGACCTGAACAAGACCCATTATTCCCGCCGCCCCGTAGGCACAGGCCCTTACAAATTCAAATCATGGCTAACGGCGGAAAAGATAGAGCTTGTTTCAAATCATGAATATTTTGAAGGACGTCCCTATATAGACAGGTATATCTACCGGATCATTCCCGATGAATCGACGATATTCCTTGAGCTGCAGGTGCAGGGCGTAGACCTGACGGGTATAACTCCGCTTCAGTATATGCGCCAGACCGATAACAAATTTTTCAGGCAAAATTACAGCAAGTTCAGATATCCGAGTTTCGGGTATACGTATATGGGGTATAATCTCTCGGATCCCAAGTTCCGGGATGCGCGGGTAAGACAGGCGATCAATGTTGCGGTCAATAAGGAGGAGATGATAGACACGGTCCTCTTCGGCCTTGCGGAAGTGACGACGGGCCCGTTCATGATCGATTCATGGGCGTATAATAAGGGCGTCTTGCCTCAGCCTTATGATATCCAAAAAGCAAAAGAGCTTTTAGCGCAAGCTGGGTGGGCCGATAGTGATGGCGACGGGTGGATAGAGAAAGACGGCAGAGAATTTGAGTTCACCGTTCTCGTGAACCAGGGCAATGCGGAGCGGCTGAGATGCGCCGAGATGATCCAAGGGTATCTTAAGAACGCCGGTATAAGGATGAAGATACGCGTGCTCGAATGGAGTTCGATGATAAACGAATTCATAAACAAAAAACGTTTCGAGGCCGTTCTTATGGGGTGGTTCCTGTCGCGCGATCCTGATAATTACGACATCTGGCATTCGTCAAAGACGCGTGAGGGCGAATTCAATTTTTGCGGGTATAAAAATGAGGAAGTGGACGCACTTCTTGATGAGGGAAGACGCACATTCGACCAGGAGAAGCGTCAGAGGATATACCACAAGATCCACGAGCTTATCTATAAAGACCAGCCGTACCTCTTTCTCTATTCAGCGGATAACCTTCCGATAGTCAATAAGAGGTTCCGCGGCGTTGAGGTATCGGCGATAGGGATAGGTTTCAATATTATTAAGTGGTATGTGCCGGCGGATGAACAAAGGTACAAACAATAGATCCACGGAAGGTGTGATGATACGCTATATTATAAGACGGATGCTGGGGCTCATACCCGTATTTTTCGGGATAACCTTGATATCCTTCTTTGTCATACATTTGGCTCCGGGAAAACCGTCGGATGTCCAGTCGAGCCTGAATCCGAAGGTCTCCTATGAGGCGCGGTTGAGGCTCGAAAAATTGTACGGCCTCGATAAGCCTATCCACCTTCAGTATGTAGACTGGCTGAAGAGATTCGCTCAGTTCGATTTCGGCCGGTCCTATATCGACGATAGGCCGGTATCGGAGAAGATCGCCGAGCGGCTGCCCGTTACGCTTTTGATCAACGTATCGTCGCTTGCCCTCATACTTTTGATCGGGATACCTCTGGGCGTCCTGTCTGCGGTGAAGAGGAATTCTCTT
>JBAYFK010000196.1:0-3272 GCA_041667225.1 Candidatus Omnitrophota bacterium | reverse complement strand
TTATCGCCGTTCATGACAAGGTAAGCGTCCTTATTGCCGCTTGACCAGTCATCGATATAATAGAAGTCGAAACTTATCCTGTACTTCTTAAAGCTCGGTATATTCTCCCATACTTTCTTCACAGAGCCGACTTTATAGCCTCCCAGTATGGAACCATCGACCGGCACGCCGTTCACCGACGCGGTCCATGTATCCGTATTTATCGAAACGCTTCCTTCGTTACCCAGGTTCTTCTTCTGGCCGTTTATGAAGATATTGTTCTTATTGCCGTCCTCGTCAAGTTCGTCACGCACATAATCGACCGTCGCGGTGGTGTTGGCCGACCAGCCGCCCACGTTCCAGCTGAAGTCTTCGTCTATCCATGCGTCGTTCGAGACCGAGCCTGTGAACACATAGTAGCCTTCGGCATTCTTGGTAACGGCATACTGCTTCCCGTCTACGGTAACGACGCTCTGCCCCGGCTCGTGTATATTCACTTCATACGGCAGGAGGACCGGGCGGCCATCCGCGTCGAGAGATACCGTATAGGTATACCCGTCTATCGTTATCTTCTGGGTGCCGTCCTCGTCATACGATTCGAACTCTTCGTGTTTATAAAGTTCTACCTTTATCTCATCTCCGTCCTCGACGAACTTGACCTGATACTCTTCTCCGTCAACCTTTATGGTATCGTAAGGAGACATGCTCTGAGGATAACCGGTCTGGGCATATTCATCTTTCACGGACACGCCTAGTTGGGTATCTGAAACGGCTGTAAGGAACGTCTGCTGGTATTTTTCATATGCGGTAGCAGCCGCCATCCCTTTATAACCGATCATCTCCCATGATGTATTCTTGTAAGCCAGATCATCTACATACTGGCTGCCGCATTCATTTAATAGCTTATAGAGCTTGAGATCGCCGTTATCAAAGAAACCTTCCGTCTCTGTCCTTGAAGGTGAGAAGTACGTTGATTCGTTCACATACTTAAATCCCTTCTTTGCCTTAGTGGCCACCATAACGATGGTGCCCGGCCTCAAGGCCTCCAAATAATTGATCATTGCCATGAGGCGCGCATAACCCCCATTGGTGTACCAAGATTGACGGTTCGCGTTATCAGTATCGTAATTATCCGGCATCGATATATCCCAGCTCGTGAACTCCTGGCGGCCGGACATCCTGTCGATCGTAACTATATTCACATCCCCTTGCCAGAATGTGGGCGTGTCGTCATTGTATGCGATGACCTGGCCGTCATTCATATAGATATCGTCCGGATGCTGAACTATGGAACCAAAGTTGACCGAGCCGGTCAGATAGTACGGGTCATCATTGCTCTTGTCGCCTGCCAGCGCAGACACAGATAGATCTACATGCTCCTTCACGGAAGGCTCAAGTATGATCTTGCCCGACACCTGGTCTTTTATGATGTCAAAGGTCTTACCATATATGGTGATACGGCTCTCTTTGTTGACTCCGGTACCCGTGACGGTCTCTCCGGCAACCAGCTTAGATCTCTCAAGCTGCACCTTAGTCCCATAAGAGACGTCGTAATAATACCTGTCGCTCTTAAACTCTATCTCTCCGTCATGGAACGGCATGCTTATGATGCTTGAAGGCCCGAGGCGCACCGTCTGGTCGATATCGCTGAACGCGAGCGTATACTTATTACCATCGAGCGAGATGACGTTGGTGCCGGGCAGTGTCGTTGTAGTCTTCGCCATATCGAGGAACCGCCTCAATTCAATGAAGTGGCCGCCCAACCCGTCATCTATCTTATTGACCGTATAATCGATAGAAGCAAGGGTGAGAGAATAAGGAGAAGTGTTTGTGGACTTGCCGTTACCGTATATAGTCTCATCCGCTGCATCTACATAGTAGTCATTGTTAAGATCGGCGTTCCTATCGGCTAGGAATATCTCTTTAATAGCAAGTTCGCTCTCAGTACCGTAATCGTTCACCCATTCGAAACGGACCTTGTGAGATCCTTCGGACAGGTATGTTTCAACGGCGGCGCGGTTATACCCGGAATCCTTATGGAACCACGGCAGCAGGAACTCGCCGGCGTCCTGCCCGTCTATCGTCACCTTGAACTTGAAGTCATCGATATTATCCTTATAACCCGTCCATGCATGATACTTCCCGAGATATTCTGTAGGCGGAGAATTTACCGCATTGAAGGTGACGTTGACTTCATCGACCCATGCGCGGTTATCGCTTCCCGCGGCACCGGTCCTGTCATATGTCCATCTGAGAATATATGTACCGGCTTCATTGAGCGCGATCGTCGAAGACGGGCCGGCATATGTAGTGCCCATACCCGAAGTCCTTGTATCGGTTGCGATAACCGACATGTCGCTTGCCTTTACCAGCTGGAACCTTAAGGCCGCGTTCGTATCTTTTATCATCCACTTAAAGTCAAGTGTAGATGCACCTTCGATCGTTACGGTCCTCTCTATATAAGAAGAGGAATTGGGCCCGGTCGTTCCGGCCTGCAGCGCATAGCCTCCTACCGTACCATAGACTTCACTCGACTGTAGCACCCACGGACCTGTGGTGCTTGTAGTAAATACCGATGTTACGGTCGAAAGCGGTATCGGGTCGGCAGAGGTTTCTGCCGGCTGGTATAAGTCGAATACGACTCTTTCAAGCTGGTTGATGACAAGGTCGTCTACCCAGGCTGCGTCACTGAGCGAATCAACACTTGTGTCTTTTGTATATTCCCATTTGAGGATATGATGGCCTGATGAGAGCGTGTATGTCGCCTGCTCCCAATCACGATCCCCTGATATCGAATCACCCTGCTCAACACCGTCTATATAGAACCTCAGATAATCATAATTCCCTTCGGAGGAGACCTTTCTCCAGAAAGAAACCTGGGAGTTCTGGGATGTATCGACGGCCTTCTCGATCGAGCTCATGCTGCCTGGACCCGAACCGGCGATCTTAAGCGCATATGATCCAGCGTGTTTTGTAGTCGCATCCATCGCCACATTAGCGCTACCGCCGACAGTAAAGTCCGTGGGGACTGTCGCACTGTCAAACGCCTGGACGTAATCAATCGGTTTCGCGACCTCTACTCTATCAACCCATGCGGTCTGGTCGCTCTCGCCTGGATCCCCTGTCGAAACACCATTATTCGTGTATATAAAGCGCACTTTATACGTAGTGCCTCCCGCGAGCTTTATCGTATTAGCCTGTTTCCACGCTACACCGCCGCCGATCGAATCCTGGGCAACGATCGCGTCCGTGCTGTCCCGTACTTCGATCGAAAGGGCTTTATTGCCGGAGGA